>JACSSI010000663.1 GCA_014879345.1 Anaerolineae bacterium
CCGCCCAACCGTTTCTGGTCTACCACCACCGCCATACTCAGATTTTCGATGGCATCCGCTTCAGGCTGGGCATAACGGGGCAGAAAGTTGCGCACAAACAGGCTGAAATTTTCGTTAAGCTGGCGTTGCGCTTCAGTAGCGACGGTATCAAAGACGATGGACGATTTGCCTGAGCCAGAGACCCCGGTAAAAATGGTTATTTTGCGCTTGGGAATACGCAAAGAGACATTTTTAAGATTGTTTTCGCGGGCGCCGCGAATCTCGACATATTCTTGAGGCATAACTATCCTTTTAGTCAGATGCTTTTTTCCATTCAGTTAGAATGGTAATCAACGCCAACTCTTTATTTTGGATATCCGGCATACTAGCGAAAGTGGCAACGGCTCTATCGTTGGTTGCCCATTTTAGCAACCCATCTGGGTCTTCAATAAGCCTTTCTGTGGGCATTGCCTTTGCTTTTGCCCCGCGATGAAAAACGATGTCAACGGCTTCTGGGTCATTCAGCTTAAACGTAAATCGATCCTTGCCATTGATGCAAAAACTGGGCGCATTCCATTTGATGTGTTCGGTTATTTCGGAATCAGAAGCCAAAATGATTTTTCGCAGCGCAATGATTTCATCTTTAAGCGGATGATCCGTTTTTTCAATATATAGTTCTACTTCTTGTGCGCCTGTCAGTTTTGTCTTTTTGATCATCATGTTTTCTCGGTATTTTATTGCTGTCGTTTCTCTCTTCAAGCTACGAGAAACGACAGCAATTTTCCAGAAGCATAACGGCCGTTTAGCGGTTTGCATGTGAGCGTATGCTGTTGGTCTTGTTCTTGAATAGTTAGTCGCGTTTCGGTTCGTAATGAAGTACAACAATTCCGCAAGCAAATGGCGTGGATTTTACTAAAGTCAAGTTTTGATTGTGATCCAGTTCTTTAAATATTCCCATGCCATTACCGATGACCACTGGATTGATGAATAAATGGAACTCGTCAATCAACCCTTGTTGGATAAGCGCCGAAACAAAAGTGACACCACCATAGGCGATGATGTCTTCACCTTCTTGGTTTTTTAACTTCGTCATTTCGTCAACAAGGTCACCTTTTGCCAAAATGGCATTGTCCCATTCTGGTTGGTCAAGCGTCTTGGTAAAAACAACTCTTGACGTATTATTAAATTTGTCAGCGCCCTCTTGTTCAGGATTAGCCGCCCAATAGGGGATAAAACCCTGTGCCAGTTTTCGCCCAAGCACAATGCAATCAACAGGTTCTGTTATTTTTGCTACGTAACTTTTAAGATCGTTGTCCCAATCACGGCTCGTCCAGTCCATTTCGCCATTTGGCCCTGCAATGTATCCGTCAACGGTCATTTGTACTTGAAGTTTTAATTTTCTCATGGTAATTCTCCTTTTGCTGTGAATAGATGTCTAGATTATAAAGCAATGTCAAAAGGTTATCTTGAACAAAAACGACAATTAGACAGCGTTGTTCTGCTGGAGGATTTGTCCAGGCGTCTGTCCCACAAAGCGTTTTAAAGAGCGAGTGAGATGAGGTTGGTCAGTATACCCCCCCTGGAAAATGGCATCGGCGATGGGGATACCTTTTTGCAAGATGCTGGCTGCTTGCTGAGCGCGTCCAATTTGCTCAAACGTGCCTCGGGTGAGACCGGTGGCACGTAGAAAACGACGTTGGACCGTACGTAAAGAGATGTCTAACGGCCGATTTGCTAATACGGCCTCTACCACTGTATCGAAAACAAGCATCCCCTCCCTTACGAGATGGTTAATAAAAACATCGGCGTTATCAAAGTTAGGTAGTTCCCAAGTGGCACTGTGCAGCCAAAGGGCTCCATTGGCCGCTGTAGGCAAATTTACATCTTCGTTGACAAGCGCGTTCACAGGTAAATGGGGCATGAAGGTGCCATGCTTAAAAACAATGCCAAAAAACTCTGCACCTTTGTGGAATGGCGCGAGTTTGGCCTTCGTCTCTGGGCCGCGCAGGTTGATAGTGGTCTGTCCTTTATATCTGGTCACTACCATCTCCCAATGCGTTTCGGCCGTAGAGATGAAGGTTCCTGAACGTTCACTGTGCGTACGCCAAATTGATTCGATAAATAAGGAATCGGATGCTCTTGTTTCAAAGTTAAACTGTACGTTTCTGACTTCCATCTTTATGTCTGCTACCTAGTATTGTAATAGTTTGTTGTATGCATATTTTACTTGATGTTATTGGGGATTGAGCCTATTTTCGGCCCAAACCCAGATAATACTGCCGCGTTGGCTTATCGAATTTTTCAATGGCAAAGCGTAAGGTCACGCGCGGCATCGTTGCGGCATGGCGATCTAAAAACTGCTTGAGACGCGCCTCATCATGTTTGCCAGCCTCGCGCAGCCAGCCCCCCACTGCTTTGTTAATCAGGTCATGTTCATCGTTGACCAAAATCTCCGCGATAGCGAACGTATCATCTAAATCATCCTGTCGGATAAAAAAGTAGGTGCTGGTAATCGCCGTCCGTCGTTCCCAGACATCCTCTGAGCGAGCAAGCTGATACAGACTATCGCGCGGTTTGTCATACAAATAGCCGCCCACAACATACGGCGCAGCGCGATCAACAAATCCCCAGTTATTCAGGCGGTCGTGGCGTCTCATGTATAACTCGAACAGGGCTTTGCGCCTTTCAGGTGGCGTCTTTTTGCGCCGCGCCTGAAAATCCATGATGCTGACTGCGCCCATCCGCACTTCGTAGAAGTGACTATCCAGCAGCGCATCAATCTCGTTAAGCGGCATGTCAATAAACGTCTTTGCCAGATCAAACACCGCTTTGAAAGGGATGCCCAGCGATTCCGTTTCGCCGTCGTCGCCGCGAAACGCACCCATATTGCTGTCTTTGGAATCGGCCGATTGCATTTTCAGCAAATGATTGAGAAAGTGCCCCGCCGTTAGATCCTTGGCGTTGTTCATTTAGATAACCTCAAGATTTAGACCGCAGTTTCGTCAGTTGTTCTCTTACTGCTTTTCGTATCAACTATTTTGCTGATGCGCCGTTGACGGGTTTCTGCTGCTTTGGCAAAGGTGACTCGGGCACGTGTTCTTTGCATTTAGAGGGACTAGGGCATCAAAAACGGCCGTTACGCCACCATCAAATCATCCGGCACGTCAACTGTGCGCGGCTCGGTATCCAATTCCAGTGTGACTGCTACTTCATCACCGGCTTGCACGCTTGCCGCCTCTCGATGCTCCTTGCTCAGAGGCAGCATAAACACATCGCCATAGGCGGCAACGGTGTTAGGCTTCGCGCGACTCATCCAACATCGGCTTGAACCCTGCTGCAATGAGGCGTTTACCGTCGAATACCGGCGGTCGGTCTTGGAATT
>JACSSI010000664.1 GCA_014879345.1 Anaerolineae bacterium
TAGACGGCCGTTTTTACCAAACAACCCCGCCTCCACCCGCCCCCATCACCATTCTGCACGGCACCCAAGACGAAGTTGTGCCCGTTTCCGACAGTCGTACCTATGCCCAGGCGTACCCAAAACAAGTTCAACTGATTGAAGTGGAAGCGGGTCACGACATCAATGCCTATTTGCCGCAAATATGGCAGTTGACGCAGCAGTTTTTAGTAAATGAATACGATTAGATTTTATAGTTCTGTAGGAATTCAGCGTGTGCCGCCTGTCCTATAAAATCCTGAAGACCTGGAAGAAAAAAGGAAAATTTTATGCGTGATCAAAAACCTTCTAAACGAAACCTGGAGACAGTGAGCTTGTTTGTTGTGGCATTGTTAGTTGGGGCAGTTGGTTTGTACACAAGTAACAATGGGTTTATCGTAGCCGGTGCAATATTCTTACTGGTTGGCTTCATCATGGCGATCAATCGAAAGCGTTGATTGAGCAAATGACGTGCTGCGCGGCATACTGATGTAAAATACCCCTATGAAACATACAAAACCCGAAATCATGAGCCCGGCCGGATACTGGCCGCAGTTACACGCCGCCATCGAAGCGGGCGCTGACGCCGTCTACTTTGGTCTAACCCACTTCACCGCCCGTGCCAAAGTCGGCTTCACCCTCTCCGAACTACCCGACGTCATGCGCACCCTGCATCAACGGGGCGTCAAAGGCTACGTCACCTTCAACACCCTCGTCTTTGACCACGAATTAGAAGAAGCGACCCGCGCCCTGGCCGACATCGCCGCTGCCGGCGCCGATTCCATCATCGTGCAAGACGTTGCCATCGCTCAACTAGCCCGCAAAATTGCGCCCGATCTGGAAGTACATGGCAGCACCCAAATGAGCATCACCAGTGCTGAAGGTATTGCCCTGGCGCAGCAGTTTGGCGTCAGCCGCGTGGTATTGGCGCGAGAGCTTTCCCTGGATGAAATCCGAGAGATTCGCGCCAATACCACGTGTGAACTGGAAATGTTTGCCCACGGCGCACTGTGCGTCTCCTATTCCGGCCAATGCTTCTCCTCCGAGGCATGGGGTGGACGCAGCGCCAATCGCGGTCAATGCGCCCAGGCGTGCCGCTTGCCCTACCAGATGATTGTCGATGACGAACTCAAGCCGTTGGGCGATTTACGCTATCTGCTTTCCCCTGGCGATTTGTACGCCTTGCACCAAATGCCAGAAATTGTGCAACTAGGTGTCTCCGCCTTAAAGATAGAAGGGCGCTACAAAGATGCCGATTACGTGGCACTGACCACCAAAGCTTATCGGCAAGCCGTGGATGAAGCCTGGGAACAACGGCCGTTATCCATCACCCCCGCCGAAGAACTGCAACTCGCCCAAGTCTACTCACGTGGTCTCGGGGCGCATTTTGTGAGCGGAACCAACCATCAAACCGTCGTTAACGGCCGTTCCCCCAACCATCGCGGCGTCTACATGGGACGTGTTACCCACGTCCAGCCCGACCTCGTGCATATTCAGCCCGACCCCGCCACCGCCGCCGCCCCGCTCAAACCAGGGGATGGCGTCGTCTTCGATGCCGCCGATTGGCGCAGTCCCACAGAAAAGGAAGAGGGGGGGCGCATTTACCACGTCATTCCGCTGCGCAAAGGGCAAGTCGCGCTGGAATTTGGCAACGGAGAAATCAACTACAATCGCATTCGCGTTGGCGACTGGTTATGGCGCAGCCACGACCCCGACCTGGACAAAATAGCGAAACCCTACACCCAGGCAAACACACCGGTTTACAAACGGCCGTTATCCATCCAAGTCACCGCCCACCAAGGCACGCCACTCAAACTGGTCTGGACACTCAACCAGTGCCCCCACATCCAGGTGACTGTCGAATCGCCCGACCCCCTGCCCGAAGCCCGCAACCAAGCCCTCTCCGCCGACTTCGCCCGCGATCAGCTCGGCCGTCTCGGCAACACCCCCTACGAACTCGCCGGCCTCACCCTGGACCTGCAAGGCAACCCCTTCGCCCCCAGCTCCCTGCTCAACACCCTCCGCCGCGACGCCATCGAGCAACTGCAAGCCCTGCAAAGCGCCCCACCCACCATCACCCTCAACGACCCCCAAACCATCCTAACCAACGCACTGGCAGCAACAGTGCCAACGCACTACGCACTACGCACTACGCACCATGCACTCCACCTCCTTGTCCGCACGCCCGAACAACTCACCGCCGCCCTCACCCTGCGCCCCGCCAGCATCACCCTCGACTACCTCGATCTCTACGGCCTGCGCCCTGCTGTCGAGCAAATCCAGGCAGCCGGCATAACCGTCCGAGTCGCCAGCCCGCGCATCCTCAAACCCAAAGAACAGCGCATCATCAACTTCCTCCTGCGGCTCGACTGTGAGATCGTCGTGCGCTCAGCCGGGTTACTGCAAGCGTTACAAGCCCACGACACAAAACCACTCATCGGCGACTTCAGCCTCAATGCCGCCAACGCCCTCTCCGCCGACACCTTCTTCAACCTCGGCCTCACCCGCCTCACCCCCACCCACGACCTCAACGCCGCGCAAATCACCACCCTGGCACAAAACATCGGCGCAGACAGGTTGGAAGTCATCGCCTATCACCATCTGCCCGTCTTCCACACCGAACATTGCGTCTTCTGCCGCTTCCTCTCAGAAGGAACCAGCTACAAAGATTGCGGCAAACCATGCGAAACCCACAAAGTCGCCCTGCGTGACACGCGCGGTCGCGCCCACCCCGTCATGGCCGACGTCGGCTGCCGCAACACCGTCTTCGGCGCGGAAGCCCAAGAAGCCAGCACCTTCCTGCCAGACTGGTTGAAAGCGGGCATCGTCCATTATCGCTTGGAATTTGTGCATGAAACGGCCGTTCAAGTCGCACAAGTCACCGAAGCATTCCGGCAAGCCTTGGCAGGCGACCTAAAAGTCAGCATATTAGCAAACCGCTTGCGCCAAAGCGCCCCCCAAGGCACCACCGAAGGCAGCCTCTACATACCCGACGATTATCTCACGCTGCCGGTCCTGTAATGAACGTGAATCGGGAGCGGAGTTTTCAGGTGTTGTTCGTTCTTTATCTGTTGGGTGTCATCTTCGTATCATTGATACCAGGTACGGTATTTCTCAGCAGCAGCGTAGCACACCTGGATAAGGTCGGTCACTTTTTTGCCTATACTGGTTTAGGTTTTTTGATTGGTTTGACATTTAGGCATAGAAACGGCCGTTTACTCGTTGCTGTGGGCGTAATTTTCCTCGGCTTCTTATTAGAATGGGGGCAATCCTTTGTGCCAGGGAGAGATATGTCATTAGCCGATGGTTTAGTTAACACGTGTGGCGTCATATTGGGTGGGCTT
>JACSSI010000665.1 GCA_014879345.1 Anaerolineae bacterium
AATTTAATGCCAATTAGCATTGGCAAGACTTTTGTAGTCTGCTTTGTTACACAAAAACTAACCGCACCCATGTCTGATTTGCCCCTTGATTTATCAGAACATTTGTTTTATATTTACCATTCAATTTGCAGATATACTTACACGTTGTGCAGTGAGAGGCGTTCCTCATTGCACTAACCAACTCCATACCCATCATTACACCAAACTTGAGAGCAAAGTCTGGCAAAAACCCAATAAAGGAATTCCCCATGAGTGGGGTGCACCGTTTGCCTGAGCTTTTGCCGAAGCCACAATGAATGAAATGGTTTGTAGTAGCGGCTTTAGCCGTATACCCGCTGAAACGGATACTACAAACTTTATTTTTAGAGGCGACATTATGCCAGAACCAGATAAAACACGTATCCATACCTTTGCGGACGGACTAGCTTTTGGGCAATGGTTGGCGCAGCATCATGACGCTGAGCCAGAGTTGTGGCTCAAGATTTACAAGAAAGGCTCCGGACAGAAAACGATTGATTGGGAGGGAGCCGTCGTCGAAGCGCTCTGTTGGGGCTGGATTGATAGCATCAAAAAGTCATTGGACGACGAGGCGTATTTGCAGCGATTCACCCCCCGCCGCCCAGGTAGTAACTGGTCAAAACGGAACCGCGAGCATGTGGAACGCCTTCTCGCTGAGGGCAGAATGCAGGAGAGTGGCCTGATTCATGTGCGCGCTGCTCAGGCAGACGGCCGTTGGCAAGCCGCCTATGCCCCTCCCAGCGAAATGACCATGCCTGAAGATTTTATGGCAGCCTTGGCAGAACGGCCGTTAGCCAAAGCCTTTTTTGAAACGTTGAATCGTCAAAATCGGTATGCCATCGCCTACCGCCTGCAAACAGCCAAGAAACCGGAAACGCGGCAAAAACGATTCGATAGTTTTCTGGCAATGCTGGAAAAAGAAGAAACCATTTATTAAAGCAAGGAATAGAAAATGGAACAAAACATAGTGTCACAAACCGGATATGCTCCGGTGAACGGTTTGAATTTATATTATGAGATTCACGGCGATGGCTATCCCTTGATTCTGCTACATGGTGGCCTGGGCGTAAACAGTATGTTTGGCGAGGTTTTACCACTGCTGGCTCAGTCCAATCAGGTCATTGCCGTTGAACTGCAAGGTCATGGGCACACGGCTGATAGTGACCGCCCGCTGCGCTTTGAATTGATGGGGGATGATATTGCGGCCTTAGTCCATCATCTAGGTCTGGAAAAGGTCAATATCATGGGTTACTCGCTGGGTGCTGGCGTGGCCCTGCGCACCGCGATTCAGCATCCAGAACTGGTCAACAAGCTCGTGCTCGTCTCGATTGCCTTCAAACGAGACGGCAATTACCCCGAGGTTTTAGACAGCATGATGCAGGTGAACGGTGCCCTCGCTGAATACATGAAACCCTCACCTGTGTACCAGGAATATGTGCGCATTGCACCACATCCCGAAAACTTTGCCCATTTGCTGGATAAGGTTGGTGATCTGCTATGCCAGGAGTATGACTGGACAGATGAGGTGGCGGGGCTAACCATGC
This sequence comes from Anaerolineae bacterium, assembly GCA_014879345.1. Taxonomy (GTDB): domain Bacteria; phylum Chloroflexota; class Anaerolineae; order Promineifilales; family Promineifilaceae. The sequence continues at coordinate 1,563 of JACSSI010000665.1, forward strand.
CGACTATGCTCGTTTATGGTGATGCTGACAGCACACCCCCTACCCATGCCGCTGAATTTTTTGGCTTGCTGGGCGGGGGTCAACGGGATGGCGGACTGGACGGCTCTGGCATGACGCGCTCGCGGTTGGCGATTTTACCGGGTAAGACACATTACACTATTTGCGATGATTTGGCGCTGGGAACGGCCGTTTTGCCTTTCCTGAAATCCGAAACAGAAGGGTAAAAAATGAGAAAAATTATCTATTCCATGATGGTTTCCCTTGACGGCTTTGTGGCGAGAGCAAATGGCGACCTGGATTGGGTGATTGTGGATGAAGAATTGCACAGCTTTGCCAACGAGCAGCAGCGTGAGATTGGTACGTCTCTGTACGGCCGTGGCTTGTATGAAGTGATGCGCTACTGGGAAACAGCCGATCAAAACCCAGAGTCTACACCGCTCGAACTGCAATTTGCCGTCATCTGGCAAGCCACGCCAAAGATTGTCTTTTCGGCCACGTTGGATCAAGTGTCGGGTAACACCCGGCTGGTGCGGGAAGACGCCGTGGCTGAAATTCGTCGGCTAAAGCAACAGCCGGGCAAAATGATGGACGTAGGCGGGCCAACGCTGGCGGCCGCGCTGATGCAGCAGAATCTGATTGATGAATTCGGCCTGTATGTACATCCGGTTGTGCTGGGCAGTGGCATTCCATTCTTTCCCCCGTTGGAGACGCCGCTTAACCTGCAACTTGTGGAGAAACGGCCGTTTCAATCCGGCGTGTTCTACCTGCGTTACAAAACGAACCAATAAAAAGGAATAGAAGATGAGAAAAGTGATCATGCTCAACCGAATTTCGATTGATGGCTTTTATTGTGGCCCAAACGGGGAGATCGATTGGTTTATTCACGAAGCCGAGGTAGACAAAGCTGCCCATGAAATGATGACAGCGGACACGCTTTTAATGGGCAGGCTAACCTATCAGATGTTTGAGAGCTATTGGCCTCAGGTATTGAATGACCCCCATGCTTCCCCAGAAGCGCTGGCGACAGCCAATGAATTAAAAGAAATGAGAAAAGTGGTGTTTTCCACAACGTTGAATGAAGTTACCTGGGATAATTCCGAACTTTATAACACGGATGTTGCTGCCGAGGTAGGCAAGCTAAAACAAGGAAATGGCGCCGATATAACCATATTTGGCAGCGGCAGCATTGTGCAACAGCTTGAAGAAAACGGGTTAGTTGACGAGTATTTGCTGGTGATAACGCCCGTGATTTTAGGCGCAGGTAAGCCATTGTTTAAAGATGTTCCCCATAGCAACCTGCATTTGTTAGCAGCCAGGAATTTTAGCTCAGGCAACATATTGCTTCATTACAGGAGATAAGATGAAATCAGAGCAAACAGCACCCACCACCATTGATGAATACATTGCCAGCTTTCCCCCTGATGTGCAAGAGATTCTGCAAAAGGTGCGAGCGACGATTAAAGAAGCCGCTCCCGACGCAGCAGAGACCATCAGTTATCAAATGCCCACGTTCACGTTAAAGGGCAACCTGGTTCATTTTGGCGCGTTCAAAAGCCATATTGGCTTTTACCCGGTTCCTTCTGGCATAGAAGCCTTCGCCGAAGAGCTGGCGCCTTATCGAGCGGGCAAGGGTTCCATTCAGTTTCCCTTTGATAAACCAATCCCTTACGATTTGATCACAAAAGTTGTCAAGTTCAGGGTAGAAGAAAATTTACGCAAGGCAGAAGCTAAAAAGAAGAAAAAATAAGGAAATATGATGACTGCTCAAATACAAACAGAACATTTTACGCAA
>JACSSI010000666.1 GCA_014879345.1 Anaerolineae bacterium
CCCAACAGCGCCATCAACCTCAACGTGCAAGGCAAAAAGCCCATGAGTCCCTTGCAAGGCTTTGGGCAACTGTGGCAAAAAACATACAGAATTCGACTGGAAGGCATCACCATCACCCCGCAAGCCGTTATTGCTGAGTGGAAAGCCCATTTTCCTGAATTTTGGCCGAAGGGCAACGACTTTTACGGCCCGCTGCAAGGCGTCAAACCGGGCGAAGTGGCTGTTCTCAATCTCGCCATGCCCGGTGGGGCTAAACTGTCTACCGGCATTCGCGTCATCTATGCCGATGACGAATCCTTCTCCTTCATGACACCCCAAGGGCATATGTTTGCCGGCATGAACACCTTTAGCGCCTTCGACGACAACGGCGTCACCGTTATCCAGATTCAGGCGCTCGTGCGGGCAGGCGATCCCTTTTACGAGATGTCCTTCCGCCTCAAATTCGGCCACAAAGCAGAAGATGCCTTCTGGGCCGACACCTTGCGCAATCTTGCCAGCCGTTTTGACTGCACCAACAAAGAAGTCACCCAAACGAATGTGTGTGTCGATAAACGAGTGCAATGGTCTGAGGCCAAAAATGTATGGCATAATGCAGCAATCAGAACGGCCGTTTACATGCCTGTCCATATCACCAAACGAATTTTTAGAAAGGGTGAAGCGTAAAATATTAGAAAGGAGAGACAATCAATGCCCGTTAAACCCAATATAGTAGAACGCGCCGCTTTTTACACATTCGATGCTGCTCCCAGTACGATTCTGGATTTGGCTGGTTTGTTTGCTTATCAGGCCGTTTCAACCGCCAATGAGTTGGGTCTTTTCCAGCCGTTGGCAAAACAGCCCTATTCTCCACAGGAACTAGCCGACCAGCTACATTTGCAAGAACGGGGTTTGGTGACTTTATTAGAAGCATTAGCCGCCATAGGGTATGTTGACGTGGCAAACGGCCGTTATAAAAACAGCAAAATGGCGCAGAAATGGCTCATTGAGGATGCGCATTTTGATGCCGAAGCCCTGTTCTGTTTTTGGAATGCGGCCAGCCGTGACTTGTCGCCCCATATGGTAGAAGTGATTCGGTCTGGAGAACGGCCGTTTGACTTCTACGAATGGGTGGAGGCAGACCCAGCCCTCTCAGATTGGTATCAACGAATGCTCATGATGAATGCAAAAATGGGCGGCGCTGATGTCGTCAAGCATCTTAGCGTGCCCACCGGAAACACACGCCTGTTGGATGTAGGCGGTGGGCATGGTACCTATACCACGCTCATGTGCCAAAAATACCCCCTCTTACATGGCACGATATTAGACAGTTATGCTGGTCTGGAAACAGGCCGCCAAACGGTTGCTCAAAACAACCTTCAAGAGCGCATCACCCTGCAAAAAGGGGATATGTTCGAGTCGGCGTGGGGCGAAGGGTTTGATTTAATCCTCCTCTTTAATGTGTTGCACCAATTTGATCTGGATACAGGTGTCAGTTTGTTAGAAAAAGCATACAGTGCCTTGAAGCCGGGTGGCAAAGTCGCGGTTTTGGATCAGGTTGCGGGTAAGGTGTCCGGTTCTGCCACCAACGCGCTCATTCGCTTGGTAGCGATGCAATATTATTTATTTGCCGATGGCCGTGTTTTCTCCCGCGATGACTTAACCCACATGGCGGGCAAGGTAGGTTTTGGTACTATCCAATTCCACAACCTGAGAAATTTACCGGGCAACAGCTTGATAACGGCCGTTCGTCAATGACCTGTGTAATTTATATCATTACAAAAAGACTCTTTTCCAAAGGATGAGGGATGAAAGATATCGTTTCTATTCATCCTTCATAATTTCTATGAAAGCAATCATCGTCGGGTCTGGCCCCAACGGCCTCGCGGCTGGCATCACCCTGGCGCGACAGGGTTGGCACGTACAAATCATCGAAGCAAAAGAGACCATCGGCGGCGGGATGCGCACCGCCGAGTTAACGCTCCCTGGCTTCCAGCACGACATCTGTTCGGCCATTCACCCGTTGGGCATGGGGTCTCCCTTTTTTCGCTCGCTCGACTTGAGCGAGTATGGCCTGGAGTGGATTCAGCCTGACTTGCCCTTAGCGCACCCGTTTGAAGACGGAACGGCCGTTTTCCTCCATCAATCCCTCGACTGCACCGTACAAAACCTGGGGCGGGATGGCAAAAATTACGGCCGTTTACTTAAACCCCTCGTGCAAAACTGGGAGGGCATAGCACACGAATTTCTAGGCCCCCTGCGGCTGCCGCGCCATCCTCTTATCATGGCGCAATTTGGCCTACGCGCCTTGCCACCAGCCAAAACCACCGCCCAAACCCTTTTCCGCGACGAAAAAACACGCGCCCTCTTTGCTGGACTTGCTGCCCATGCCATCATGCCCCTGGAATGGCCGACCACCAGTGCTTTTGGCCTGATGCTGGCAACCTTAGCCCACCGTGTCGGCTGGCCGCTGCCGCGTGGTGGTTCTCAAGCAATTGCCAATGCGTTGGCCGCCTATTTTGTCGATTTGGGCGGCGAAATCGTTACCGGCTGCGAAGTGAAATCATTGCGCGACTTACCATCCAACCACGCCATTTTGCTAGATGTCACACCCCGTCAGGTCTTACAAATTGCCGGAGAACAACTTCCTTCGCTTTATCGTCGCCAACTGGAAAAGTACCGCTATGGGCCTGGCGTCTTCAAAGTAGATTGGGCCTTATCTGAACCGATTCCCTGGCGAGCGGAAGCTTGCCGTCGCGCTGGAACCGTCCATATCGGCCCCACGCTGGCGGAAATCTGTGCCAGCGAACAGGGTATTTGGCAGGGGAAACACAGTGAACAACCCTATACCCTCGTTACCCAGCAAAGCTTGTTTGATACCACCCGCGCACCGTCAGGACAGCACACTGGTTGGGCATACTGCCACGTTCCCCACGGCTCTACGCAAGATATGACCGCAACTATCGAAGCCCAAATCGAACGCTTCGCCCCCGATTTCCGCGCCTGCATCCTCGCTCGGCACACCATGACCACCCAAGATTTCCAGCGTTATAACCCCAATTACATCGGCGGAGACATCAACGGCGGCGTGCAAAACTGGCGACAATTGTTCACTCGTCCTGCCATCCGGCCCAATCCATACACCACGCCGCTGCCGCACCTCTATATTTGCTCATCTTCTACGCCGCCCGGTGGTGGTGTGCACGGTATGTCTGGTTATTACGCGGCGCGTACCGTGCTGAATAAACAGTACCTAAATGGGGTCGGGTGAATTGACACCAGATAAATGGGCGTTTTCCCTTCGCAGCCACCACCAGCCCACCAACACTGCCAACCCGAGCAAAATAGCAATCAGTAACGGCCGTTT
>JACSSI010000667.1 GCA_014879345.1 Anaerolineae bacterium
AGTCAGATGACCTTTCCCTCAGAGATAATTCTGGCATCAAACCTATAAACGTTACAAACAAAATAATAGCGCACCAATTCAGGTGCGCTATTATTTTCTACTTTGATTTTTCAACATGCTTATTAAGTTGCATCTACCAAACTGCGACTAATCCCCCAGACCATTAAACAGAACATTGTAAAAAACCCCGCCACAAATGCCCCACCTACCCAATAGATCATCGTTGCTAATTCAATGTACATGATAAACCTCCTTCACGTTAATCACATGTTGTTTGTTTTCACTCATGTACATAAAATAGCAAACTTTTAGGCAACGAAACTGATCTTTTGCTTGCGGTTGCCTGACAAAGAATGATCAAACTGATAATTCTTTGATATCCAGTTTTATGCTATGACTAACTTGTAACCCTGGCCACGAACGCTCTCAATAAATTGAGGGCTAGTCCGATCTGGTTCGATTTTTTCTCGAAGCCGACGAATAATTTGCGTAACAGCATCATCCGTAACACCACCCTGTGCGTCAGGCCAACCGGCCTCAACAATATCATCACGCGTAACAACCTCTCCGTCTCTGTAATAGAGCGTCTGAAAAACCCGATACTCTAATGACGTTAATGTTTCGGATGGTCTATTAAACACCCACACCCTGCGCGTAGCTGTATCCAGACGCAAAGACTCATTCCAGTCATTGGGTTGACCCATAACATATTGGCTGAAAATTGGTGAAAATATTTGATGCGGTTTCTGCTTTTCAACAAGTCCTTTTATTTTTAACTGGGCAACCGCCCCATTATAGGTTTCGACCAATTTATTCTGCGCAATGTAAAACAATATTTCTCTTTCTTCGAAAGAGAGGCTTGCCCATATTTTCTTGCATTCAAAATCTATGCTTGGCAAATCTAACAATTGTTGCATTTTGTGTGGCTCATCAGCTTGATAAACAACATCATCATTCAACAATAGCAATGCCCTTAACAAGCCTGCATGTCCCCCAGATAATGCATACAAGACGTTGGCATCAACTGAATTGAGAGAAGTATGATTTCTAGCAACGATACGTTCAATCAGTAAATTGGCATCCTGTTGATTGTATGGTGTCAACCCTACCAAATTTGAGGAGAGCAGTTCAAAAAATTCCTCTCTCGCATTATCTAATGGTATCAATTCGGGTAATTGATTGCGCGTAAAAACAAAGAATACGATACGATATTTATATGCTTCCCGTAATCCTCGTAAATTGGCAAAGAATCGTGGTTCTACTTCTTGAAAAAGCTCATCAAATTGGTCAAATAAAAAAATCAATTTTCGACTAGAATGTCGTAATAATTGCCGAACAGCCAGCTTGAAATATCGTTGAACTTTTAATAAATCATCACCAGCTTCTAGTAATTGTTCATGATAAAGCGCTATCTTTTCAGAGAAATCTTCAGCTAAATCTAGCTGGTCAATTTGTTCCTCAAGAAGCTCAAGCTGATCCAATATTAAACTGTAGACGCTTCGTTCTTTAAAATCCGGTAAATAATGGAAGTTCACACGGACAAGGATGTAATCTGGAAATGAATCCCCAAAATACTGCCGTCGTGTTTTCTCATCAAGTAAATGATTAAACAAATTAGACTTGCCGATCCCACTAACCCCAATAATAGACGCCGACTCTCCAGCTTGAGCCAGTTTCAGCAAGCCTTCTATTTCATTTTTGCGGAAATCAGTAGATTGATACAACATTGCGACCTTGCGTTCTGGTGCCTTTTTCAGAATTAAACTTGATGAATTAACTGTTTTGGATGAGACGCTCCGCGACCAGAGCAGCTGCAATTAATGCAAAATCCCGTTGTACAGCGGGCAAGTTCATAATTGTTAATAGCTTTAGACTATTGAATAAAACGGCCGTTAAATACTCCCATTCCGTCAAAAAAACTGCATCCCCAAAAGCCAAGCGGCGGATAGTGAGGACAGCGGCGTGCGCTTTGCTTATGCTTTCTTGTTGCGCTAATGTGGGGGAAAGGGGAACGGCCGTTAAATTCCCCGCTGAAAACAAAGCAAGATGCCACTGATAAATCGTTTGCCAATCTTGATCCAGTGCTACTGAAATCAATAAATACGTCTCAAACAACGCATAATCCTGCGCCAACGGCCCCTTTGTCGTGTTAGCAAAATCAATAAGCCAGGTCTCTTCGTGCTGATCAACCAGGACATTATACCCCTGTAAATCACCATGAATAATGCTGTACAAAACAGGCTGCTCGAACGACATCTTTCTGACAAAATCAGCAGGATTGGGTATAAGGTTGTCCTCCCCCAACAAAATTTGTCCATCCCCTTTCATTGAAAACGGATGCCGCTTACCCATCATATGTGCAACAGCATACGTCAATTTTTCGTCAGTGAGCCATAAATGTTCTAGATAAACCTGCTTCAATTGTATCGGGGCTGCTGACTGCTGCGCATTTCTCTGCCACGGTCTACACGTCTTCAAATAAAGGTTTCGAAGCACTGCTTGAACAGCTTCCTTATCGGCCGATTCAAAATAAACAGAAAAATCCTGGATAAAACCCAGACCAGCAAACGTATACAAAATACCAGTCAATGATTGGGTCTGGGTCGTATCGACGGCTTTAGGTACTCGGTGGCCGCCGACCATTCCCTGCACATACTCTCGATATTTTTCAACTTCGCGATCGGCAACACCACGCTCCCCAATTTTGACGATAAGTGCCTCGCCCAAACCTCGCTCCATATACCAGGGGATAACTTTGAAAACGGCCGCTGCGCTATACCCTCGCTGCGGAACTGTTACCTGAATCCGTTCGCATTCAAAGAAAAGTTTGCGTAAAAGCTCATCAATCTCATCTATCAGAACAGGAATCTCTGGCTTTTCTTTCTCCTGGAAACGCAGTCCCTTCGCCAAACTCTCCAGTACAGCGCCGTCGTCTTCAATCATCAGTTCGTGATTAATCCGCAAGGTATGTGTAAACGCTTCCGTTAAAACAGCAGGCAATTTTTTGATTTCAGATTTTTGCAAAAAACTGTAGGCGGGAGTTTTCCCCTGGCTATCACGACTGTATGCGCGCTGGATCATATGCACTTGAGCATAGCCAGTTAGCATAACGGTTACAATCGTAGGATCTTTTTGGTGAATAAAATCCATCAATTGCAAACCTGTCTCATTCTCAACATCAGATTCTTCTAAACGAATGTCTAAAATTGCGGCATGAAAACGGGACTTTTGCAGGAGGTCAACAGCTTCATCGTAGGTAGCAGCTTCCTGAACATCATACCCCTCATCAGAAAGCATGCCCACTACAGTAGCACGCACATCAGGTAGATCATCAACTACCAG
>JACSSI010000668.1 GCA_014879345.1 Anaerolineae bacterium
AAAACGCTCGGCATTTTGAACAAGCCAACGATAAACGGCCGTGCGTCGCAAAGCGGCAACGTTGCCACTGCTGTTCAACCCACCCAAATAGAAATCTATCGCTCGACCCGATTGGTGAGCACTGCCACCCGGTGGCGCAACCCACTTTCGAGCTTCTTGAGGCGAACCATACCTTTTTAAGGCCGCTTGCCACAGCTTCGCCTGATGCGATGAACTGCGGTAGCCAGAAGTAGGCAACAACAAAGGGGACGACACCCCATCTGCCTGTGCTGCCCGAACCATTGCCTGCCATGCTTGTGCTGCCAATCGGTGAAGTTGAATACGCTTGCCGCCCACACCAGTGACGGTCACTAAATCACCTGGTGCTGGGTCGCGTTTATCTGTTATACGACCACCGCCAGGGTTTTCAACTGGTGTAAGCTGAAAACCGCGCGAATTGTTAAACCAGCCCCAGATTGAACCTAGAAACTGATCCTCCATATCTTGGACTTGCTCGGCTTCGGGCATTGTGGATGGTGTGCTTTGCTGGTTTATGATATCGTCCAGGAAGTGATCCCACCCGCCAGCGACGGAGAAGTTATAACCGTTTCTGGACGCCGCAGCTTGACTAAGTTTTCCCCAACGGCCGTCTACTTGAAGGTTTTCGCCCCATATCTCATTGAGAGCACGCTGCGCAAATTTTGCTTGTGATTTCACTGCACGCCATCTAGTTGGCATTCCGAGATCACAGTGCCAATGATCATGATGAGCAACGTTGTAATCATAGTTGAGAACCGTGCCAAACACCTTGCGCAACGTTGCCTCGATAGTTAAATATCTGTACCAGTCAGTGGGGGCATCCTTAGCCAGGAACTTGTTGGTACTAGACCACCAGAAGCCATCCACATCGATGGCATTCCCTTTGCCATGCTCCCCTGGTTTATTCACGGTCAACCCTCCAGTCAGAATATAGTTTGGAGGCGGCATGACTTTAGAAATATAGGGTGCCCACTTGTTAAGCGCTGTCTGAAGCGCGGCTGTGCCTCGGAATTTTCTGGTGTTCCGCCCAGGGAGAGGTTCGATGACACCCAGGGTGGTCAGGCGATCATACGCGAGGCGATAAGGGCCGGCATGGGTGATATGCTGAAGGACAGGGCCAGCCCCCACTTGACGATCCTCTTCAAATTCACCCCCAAGCTCATAAAGGCGGCGAGTTCTAGCCCGCCTACTTTTAGTACGGGACAGACGGCGTGGTAAATGACGGCCGTAAAAAAAGTGACCGGAAACACGCCGCCCCTGCGGATTGATAATGTGATAGTGGGGCAAGCCAATTCTGGGGTTAGGATCGTGAGCCAGCTTGTATCCGAGACCCAGTTGTCGGGCGGCTACCAGAGCCGACTTCCTGGCCTGTCCCTGGCTGGGAAACCAGCGATTGTCTGCACCAGGAATACCGGGATGATCTATTTCAACCTGGTATCCCCGTTTTCGTCGAATAGGAATATCAAACATGTCAGATCCTCCTCGTAACTTCAGGATTGGTTCTGCTTCATACTGGCCAGTACGCCACACCTTTTCGCCGCCATAAACAGTCATGGCTGATCTCTGCCGCACGGGCCGAGTCTGGTTAGGGTCGTTTCAGCCACCAGGCTGGTGGTGGGTCGCCAGCCGCTTATCCCGTGAATTCATTTTCCCACTCTGTAGCTTGCACACGGGGGAGGACACGGCCGTTTTGACCCGGTTTCTCCCATAGGCGTGGTTGCGTAATACTCAACGATTCCGCACTTGTCAGCCATTCTTCAGCCTCGTCGGCAATGTCTAGCAGCAGCGCTTCAAACTCAGAACGGGTGGTGTTGAGGATGTGGCGTTGCGCCAGCCAGCGCAATACGTCTCGACCAGCAACAGCCATGCGGCTGCGTGGCGATGCCGTAATGGGCCGGTTCAGGTAACGCTGCATAATCTCTTCGATCACATCCCAGGCGTTGTCTGCGCCAAAAAGCCGTTCGATGTCCGGTGAATCGAGAATGCGGAACGCCTCGTCCAGCAGTTGCAGCACCTCTACGCGCAGGACGTTGATGTGACCATAAGAGGCGTGTTTCAGGTTGTGGCGCAGGTCTAGCCCTGCCCGCCGCACCACGGCAATGCTGCCAAAACTGGGGTCGTTGGCCTGTGAGCGAATCACATCTGAGATACGCTTGTCGCGGAAGAAACGGGCCACCTGCACCATGAACTGTTGAAACAGTCTATGGAACTCCTGGTTGGGCTGCGAGCCGGGCGGTGGCGTGGCTTTGGTGTAACCGAGAACACGGCGATACGCCTGAACGCGGTCTCGTTTGGTGTATCGTAGTACTTGGCGACGGTCGAACTGGTAGAGGCCAAATGCACCATCACCAGAGGAAAGACGCACTGAACCGGCCTTGAACAATTCCTGAAGTTTGAGCACGGCGTCGAATACCCCCGCGCGCTCGTGCTGGTAAATGTAATACAGATCACCAACAGCCAGAAGGCGCTCTGAAGTGACTTCCTCATCGTAATGAGCCACGCCATAGGGCATTTGGCTAATGCCTAACGTATCAGCCGCATCTGGGCCAACGCCAGCTAGTTGTGCCAGGCCACCGTCGGGCGGGAGGGGAATCTGGGCATCGGCCGCTACCACCCCATCCACCAATGAATCCAGATAGCGAATGAGAGCATCGGCCAACTGCGGGTTTTGGATGAGCTGCGGCGCCAGTCGGTCTACCAGTGTCTCTCTAAGAGCGCCTGTCCTGTCAAATAGATCATGATAATCTTGTGTTGTTGTCATTGCTCGTCTCCTGTTTGAGCATCAACCCGTGAAGTGGGTAAACGGCCGTTAAGCGGCTTCCTCAGCACCAGTGTCTTCAATCATAAAAGTAAAGGTATAGGTACCGCCTTCATCACCGTCCTCGTCTCCATCCAGTCGCACGCCGTCTTTGTCTGTAATTGCCAGTCGCTTTCCATTTTCATCGCCGAACAAGGTCACGGTAAGCAAACCAGCAGATAAAGTGCCTTCTTCTTTCAATGATAGGTATGTTTCGTCTATTAAAAAATCTACAATAACTTGCTTGGGCAAGGGCGCATCTACTGTTACTGAACAAGGTATTAAGATCAATACAGGGATTCTCTCGGGTAATTGATCACCTAGTGGTTGATAACTTATCAAAACGTTCAGCTCGGCGAAATCAACGTGATTTTCATTCAAGGCGACAAAGCTCCCTATACTGGGTTCATTATTGAAGGTAATTGTAATGCCGGTTACGCCTGCGCTCGAATCAACCACATCGTTATCTAATTTCGCTCCAGTCACAGTGATTACTTCAATCATCTCTACCTGGAACGGTT
>JACSSI010000669.1 GCA_014879345.1 Anaerolineae bacterium
TTCCTTAATTATGGAATAATGGCTTATATAGGGGAATCGTGCCTGATAGAAACATTCTTATATAATAACAAATAACACCTTCCCTTAGTACTCTAGTAATATGACTTTAATACTACACTATATATAGGCTACCTTACAACCTGGGTGACTATAGGTAGCTTATGCTCCACGGCAGATGTAAAATTATTGACAGTAACATTCCTTTATAAGCACAACCTCCTGGTTGTTCCAATTCCCTGGGAGGTTTATTGTCTCTGTGTTCTCCGCGCCCTTTGCGGTTTTATTTACAGAGGCGTTCCCCATGAGCGGGGTGTACCGTTCGGCTGAGCTCGCGCCGAAGCCACGATATATGAAAACCTGGGAGCGCGGACAGCTTGTCCGCCCTCCCAGGTTCAGAGGAACCAACTATGAAAAACATACTCATCACAGGAGCCAATCGAGGGATTGGATTAGAGATGACACGCCAGTTATTGCAGCGAGGCGAGCGTGTCATTGCCACCTGTCGTCAACCCGCAAAAGCAGACACCCTGCAAGCCCTGGATGAACAATTCCCGGAACAGCTTACCATCTTGCCAATTGAGGTAACCAACCCGGTTTCCATCCAGGCCGCCTTCAATGCCAGCCAAAGAATAGTCACCCATTTGGATGTGCTAATTAACAATGCCGGCATCTTAAACAGGCACGAAACCCTGGCAACATTCGATCCGGAAGTAATGCAAGGGACCTTCGATGTCAACGCGACGGGTTCTATGCGGGTTGTCACCCAATTCCTGCCCTTATTGCGCAAAGCAGAACATGCCAAAATCATCAACATAACCTCTCAGCTAGGCTCCTTGCAAGCGATGCGAGGGAAGTGGGGACGGTACAGTTATAACAGCAGTAAAGCGGCGCTCAATATGCTCACACGCATGCTTGCCTTCGATCTGAAAGATGAAGACATTGCCGTTATTTGTGTTCATCCTGGTTGGGTACAAACAGACATGGGGGGAACTGCTGCGGACATCACCGCAGTGGAATCTGCTTCTGGGATTTTAACGGTTATAGATAATTTGACGCTGGCACAGACTGGACAATTTTATACGTATGCTGGTGATGAACACCTCTGGTAATAAATGATAAAGGTGCTTCATCATGGCGCAACAGGGAAAAGGCTAGTTCAAATGTAAACAGTATCCAGTGTTCAGTTTTCAGTATTCAGTGAACGCTACCTCTGGAAACTGGACACCGAACACTGAACACTGACTAAACTAGGCCATTGCTTCATAGTGAAGGGAAATCGGTACCAGGCCTGGCGCCAGGATAGTCTCCTGGGGATCAGCGGGGATGAGGGCCATTCGTTTTTCTTCCGCACGATTAAGCTGCCACAGGATGAAGCGCTGCCGCCGAGACATGACGGTGGCGATATTCCATAAAAGTTGTGTGCCGAGAACGGCATCATCTTCGCATAGCGTGAGCAGACGCTCCCGATTGAGGGTTAATAACACTGTATTATCTTCACCTGCAATGAGGTCGGCCGTGCGTGCACCCTGATCCAGCATTGCCATTTCGCCCACAATCTGGCCTGGGCGGAACGTGGTGATATGCTGCATTTGGGCGTGCTGGTGTAAAGCAGGGTCAATTCCTTCAGGGTCTTTCCACACTTCAATCGTGCCTTCTTTGATGATATAAAGCTCTTCCCCGGCGTGGGAGGCATGAACAACCGTTTGCCCGCGTCGAAAATTCTTTTTGTTAAACTGCGCGGCCAAACGGGTACGCTGGGCGACATTGAGCTTGTTGCCAATATCGGAATGTGCCAAAAATTCTGCGACTTCACGCACTTGCACCAGTTCATCTTCTTCAACAGGTTCATACAATTCTGAACTGTGCCGGGGCAAGCCGAGATAGGCTGCAATCATACGGCGGGTTGTTTCAGTGGTTTCGAATTGGGGCCAGTGGCCGGCTTTGGGCAAGATACGCAGGTCGGCTTCCGGCCACTCATCAGCGACGATGCCTGCATCTCGCAGCGGCACGGTGTTGTCTTCAGCACCCCAGACTATGAGTGCCGGGGTGTCAACGGCACTGAGTTGGCCGCTCAAATCATTGTCGCGCATGGCCCAAAAACATTCGGCACGCACGCGGCCTTGTCCGGGACGGCGGGCATCGCTGCGGATGCGTTTGTAATCCTCGGCTGTGATACCGGTGCGGTCAGCAAATGAAACAGGGCGCATGAGCCGGTCAGTCAGGCCTACGATGGTGCGTTCAACGGAGTTTACCAGCAAGCTGCCTGGCCGGAAGCGTTCCATGAGGGTGATGGGGGAGATGAAGAGATTAATGGAGTTTGATAAACGGCCGTTGATAGTGGGACTGAGTAAAACCATGCGTTCAACCAACACAGGGTGTTTGATAGAGAGGGTAATGGATATCATGCCACCCATTGAATGACCCACTAAAACAACTGGGCCAGTGCTGACTTGTTCAATCAAACCCGCAATCAAATCAGCGTAACCGGGGATAGTGGCCGGTTCATTCATAGGTGGGGAGCTGCCGTATCCTGGTAAATCGACGGCGATGCAATGAAAACGCTGCGCCAGCAAGCCTAACAGCGGGGAAACCGCATACCAGGAACTTGACCAGCCATGAATGAGAATGGCAACTTGTCTGCCGGGTCGGCCAGCTTCGACGGCATGTATCGGCTGTCCCCCAACCGTATAGACTTTCTCTGTATAGGCGTGTTCCATTTTTAGTGCTCCGAGTTTTGGGATGACGCGAATACGTTACTTCTGATCCACGCGCCTGGTAGGTTAGGTAACAGCTAACACCATTACGACTAACCATCCGGCAATAGATGTTGGTTAAACTGCCAGTAAGACATTAACATGATACTAAATGTTAAATCTTACAGAGTTAATAAAACGTGAATAAGTAGGAGAAAAGTAAGGGGGAGGCGTGAATTAGGGGGAAATAATATAACCTCCCGGAGGTTCAAAACCTCCGGGAGGTTCGCACGTTAATTACTCGGTGATGGTGAATTTCATGCCATCGGAACGACCAAATACCTCGGGGAAATAGGTTTGTTTGGCGTGGGCGGGCATGACCTGGTATTCGCCAGGGATGTTGGCTTGCAGGTAGTAGGTGTATTGATAAGTGCCTGCGGGCAGGAAATCAGCGTAGAAGCGCACTTCTTCGTCGCGGAACTCGGTGCGATTGAAGTACCACCAGCCCCACCAGCCCCAGGGTGACTCGACGTCGGTGCGTTCGGTACTGCTGGTGAGGGTAGCGGAGTTGGTATTCAAGTTCGGGTCGATGGCTTCTGTGCCGGCCGGAATCGGATCGTTGACGAGGGCGAAGACGGCGTCG
>JACSSI010000670.1 GCA_014879345.1 Anaerolineae bacterium
CATTGGTTGTTGGTGATATGTTGCTGGTTGCCACCCAATCTTCAGGCACCCAATCGAAACATTGCACTTTGTATGCACTTGAGTTATCGAATGGTGAGGTGCGTTGGAAGCATAATTTTGCCTATACTTTGGTAAATGGGATGCAGGCTTATTTTCTGCATGCAGAACAGGTAGAAATTGCTGTTGTAGCGATGGGCAGTAGTGATATCCTGAAGGGTGAAGGCGGCATTCGTGCCTTTAACCAGGCGGGAGAAGTAGTTTGGGAGTGGCAAGGCAGCGCTCAACAATATTCTGCACCCTTGGTAAGAGACAGACAGGTTTATGTCACAGCGGGAGCCAAACAATTGGTTGTCATTAGCCCGGAAGAAGATGGGGATGTGGAGCGTCGCTTTTCACTGGATATTCGTGCTTCGCTTGCTGCACCTGCGATTAAGGACGGGGTGGCATATATTCCTTGTCGGGCACCTAAAATGATGGCAGTGAAGCTAAGTGGCACTGTTTGTTGGCAGTTTGAAACACAAACAAAAAAGCGTGATCATCTGAACAAAACTCCTCTTGTAACCGATGAGATTATCTATACGGTGAGTGATACCGGGTCTCTTTTTGCGATTAACCGCTGGACGGGCTTGTTGGAATGGAAAAATGATGTGGGAAACGGCCGTTCTCTGAGTGAACTAGCTATGTTTAATGGGCATTTATATGTGGGCGCACGTACCGGTCTATATGCAATAAACGCCCAAAATGGCAAAATCGAGTGGCATTTTGAAACAGATCGTGCCATCTCGGGGAAACCGTTGGTGGTTCAAGACAAAATTCTCGCAACTTGTGAAAACCATTTTCTATACGCGCTTGATCGTATGACGGGTGAAGAAGAATGGCATGTGGAAATGGAACGGCGGATTGAAGTGCCGCCGGTTTTATCTGCAAACGCCTTGATAATAGCAGACAGGGGGGGCACTATTATGGCTCTGGAACGGCCGTTTTTCGCAGAAGCTGCGCAGCCCACCCCTGAAGAAGTCGCAATAACCTCAGAAAGCCAAAAAGAAGCAAAAATAGCTGCTGCCCAAAAACATCAAGACAATGGAGAACATGAACGAGCCGCAGAAACCTGGTATGAATTGGGTGAACTAGACAAAGCCGCCGAACAATTTGAACTGGCAAAAAAATGGGACAAAGCCGCTGAACTTTGGCAGCAGCAGGATAGCTATTACAAACGAGCGAACGCCTACCAGAAATATGCTGAGCAGATTAGTGAACAGGAAATCGAAGACGAAAAGAAAGCCGTTGCCTGGGAACAGGCTGCACGTGCATACGCTGAAACTGGACAAAAAGGAGAACGAATTCATTGCGAGACAGAAGTAGCACGGTATAGGCAGCAGCCAATAATAAAAATAGAAATCAAACCGGAGCCATTATTTATTAACGCCTGGTCGGATTTCTTTGTTCATGTAAAAAACGTAGGATTTGGCGTTGCCCGGTTTGTTTCCGTAACACCTAAAAGCGATAGATTTGAAAGCCAGTCTGGAAAAACGCTGACAACACCTACCCTGACAAACAATCGCGATTTTGAGTTTTGGTTTGTTGTTAGGCCAAAGGAACATGGTACACGCGTTCCCATTCAACTAATGGTTGAATATATGGATAAAGAGGATCAGGCTCATAAACTGGAACGAACCTTTTTCGTCAAAGTGGACATAGAAGCACCGCTGCCCATAACAAAACCTACGGATATTTCACTCATTGTGCCACAAACAGGGCAATTGGCTGAAATAGAAACACCAGAAGGAATCGATCTAGCAGAGTTATATAAAAAAATAATAAAGGTATTCACCCGAGAGGAATTGACAACGGTGATGTTTGAGCTTAATTTGCGGGAAGACAATTTTGACAGCCGGCTTAACATCATGACCAAACAATTATTGTTGTATCTGCTGCGGAATAAACAGCTTAATGAACTAATTGACCTATTGAAAGTAGCCAGACCGAATGAACAATGGGATTAATCAACAAACTTCCCGAAGATTCTAATTCTTCGGGAAATTTGGATTAAGACCCTGCACAAAAAAACACGGAGAACACGGTGCAGTAAATTTTCGTGTTCTCCGTGTTTTTTCTCTGCGGTTAATTTTTAGAACGAAGATTTTTTCTCTTCAATCGTATTAAGCAACACATCGAACGCATCCACAAAAGCATCAACCCCATCATCTTGTAATTTCTCAGTGATAGCAGCCAAATCAATACCCAGTTCGGCTGCTTTAGCCACAATCGCTTCCGCTTCGGCAACATCAGCTTCAAGTGTGTGATTAACGGTTCCGCTTGCACGGAAGGCATCGATGGTGGCGGGAGGCATGGTGTTGACTGTTTCCGGGCCGATCAACTCATCGACATAGAGCGTGCTGGGGTAGCTGGGATTCTTGGTTCCAGTTGAAGCCCAAAGCAGACGTTGGCGATTGGCACCCTCTTCTTGCAGTTCAATAAATTCCTCAGCGTGGAAAAGCTCCTTAAAGCGTTTGTAAACAACTTTGCAATTGGCGATAGCGACCTTGCCTTGTAATGCGGCTGCTTCCGGGGTGTTCATGTCGGCTAATTGACTGTCAACTGAGGCATCTACACGGCTGACGAAGAAGGAAGCAACAGAGGCCACTTTACTGGCGTCGCCGCCCTTTTCGATCAACGTGGTCACACCGTCAATATAGGCTTTGGCGACGGCTTCGTAATGTGCCATGTTGAACATGAGCGTTACGTTGATGTTGATGCCATCGCTGATGAGCTGTTTGATGGCCGGAATGCCTTCGGGTGTAGCGGGTACTTTGATCATAAGGTTTGGGCGATCGACAGCAGCAAACAAAGCACGAGCTTCTCTGATAGTGCCTGCGGTATCGCGTGCCAAGGTTGGAGAGACTTCCAGGCTAACATAGCCGTCGCCGCCATCGGATTCATCATATAACGGGGCGAAGATGTCGCAGGCGGCTTGTATGTCAGTGATTGCCAGCTTTTCATAGATTTCCTGGGTGGATGCATTGGCTGCAACCAGTTGAGCCAATTGTTCATCGTAATCGTTGCTGCCACCAATTGCTTTTTCAAAAATGGCTGGATTGGAGGTCATGCCGCGTAGGCCGTCGTTATCAATTAAGCCTTGTAAGGTGCCGTCTTGTAAAAACTTGCGGCGAATATTGTCGTACCAAAAACTTTGTCCATAAGCATGTAATTCAACGAGGGGGTTCATTTATTTCTCCTATTTTTTACACAGAGGCGCAGAGGCGCTGTGGTTTGTTGAAGGCGGCTTTGCGTGTACGTGAGATTGTTACCTGTTCGGTGGGAATTAAGTTAC
>JACSSI010000671.1 GCA_014879345.1 Anaerolineae bacterium
ACTTCACAATTCACAATTAGCTACCCCTTTTTCTCAAGCGGCGTCACCGTAAAATTATCAAACTGCACCTGCACCCCGCCCTTGCCAAAAGACTCTAACCATAGGCCAATATCGCCACTCGCCAACGTATTATCCGTAACGCGCCCCACTTCCTGCCCATTCACAAAGAAAATCATATTACCCCCCTCCGCATTCACCCGCAGCGTATTCGTTTGGTTCAAACCCTTTTTCACGGCCGGTGATTCAAACCACCAATCTCCCACCATCGGATCCGCCTCAGCACCACCGCCGAGATAACGGCCGATCCACACATAACCATCGCCGCTAATTTTGAAGACGTAGAAATCATCCTTGTTATCATCCAAACGGAGTAACATGCCATAGCCGTTGTTATCTGGCCCCGCCACCTGCGTCGCTTCCACCTGGTAAACGCCGTCTGTAAACGATTCACCGGCCGTCGTCCAGATAAGCGCATCATCAGATTTCATCAGCATGTCATACACGCCATCAACCACCTGCCCGTTGACATCCGCATCATCACCAACGCGCCAGGTGCCAGGCTCATCAAATGTTTCCTCATATGGTTTCTCGCCACCGCAAGCTGAGAGCGCCAAAATTGCCAGTAAAATTAGAAAAAGGATTCCGTTTTTTCGCATGTTGTTTCCTAAAATGAATATATCAAGACAGACTTGTCAGGTTTGATTGAGAGATGACCACCTGCCCAGGCATAACCTGGCAGGTCTAGCGCCATCAAATATTAAAGTCAGCACTTAAGTTTAGACAGAACAGCGCCGTTTTGCCAGTCCAGACAAAAACTACTCAATTGTCTCTCAGGACACGAACTCTTTTATCAGGTAGAATAGGGTGGTTAATAAACTAAAAAGCAAGAAAATAAATGAACAAGTCAACTAGACCTGTATACGAGATAATTACATGACTGAAAAACAAATAGAAGCTACATCACAAACAAACCCAGACTCAATCGAACCCGAAAATGCCCTGCCACAAGTGAGCATGGCTGATCTGCCCGATTCCTGGAAAGAATCCGCCGCCCGTGCTGGCTGGACGGAACTTATGCCCGTGCAAGCCAAAGCGATGCCCTACATCATGGCTGGGCGCGACTTGATGGTGCAAGCGCGAACGGGCAGCGGCAAGACGGGCGCGTTTGTTATGCCCATTTTAGAGCGCATCAACCCGCTCAAACCCGTCTGCCAGGCTCTCATCCTGGTGCCAACCCGCGAACTGGCGTTGCAAGTTACCAAAGAGGCTGAACTGTTGTCTGGCGGCAAAGGTCCCCGGGTGGTACCTGTCTATGGCGGCACAAGCTACAAAGCGCAGTTAAATGCCTTCAAGGAAGGCGCTCATCTTGTCGTCGGCACACCAGGGCGCATCATCGACCATCTCGGTCGCGGCACGCTCAAGCTCGACAACGTACAAATTCTCGTCTTCGACGAAGCCGACCGCCTGCTTTCCATGGGCTTCTACCCCGATATGCGTGATATTCAGCGCTATCTCCCCGCCAAATTAGACGCTTTCATGTTCTCGGCCACTTTCCCCGCTACGGTGCAAAGTTTAGCACGTCAATTCCTGACTAATCCCGACTTCCTCAGCCTCAGCCGAGACTCCATCACCGTCGCCGACACGGAACACATTTTCTACAATATTCCGGCGATGGATAAGGATCGGGCGCTGGTGCGTATTATTGAACTGGAAAACCCAACCTCGGCTTTCATTTTCTGCAATACAAAAGCCCGGGTGGAATATGTCACGACAATTTTGAAGCGCTTCGGCTATGACGCTGATTTGCTCACCTCTGACCTTAGCCAAAATGAACGGGAACGCATCATGAATCGAGTCCGCCAGCAAAATTTGCGCTTTATGGTGACGACCGATGTGGCCTCTCGCGGTATCGACATCCCATCGCTCTCGCATGTTATTCAGTATGAGGTGCCAGATGATCCAGAGGTTTACGTCCACCGCGCTGGCCGCACCGGACGGGCTGGGGAAACGGGCATTGCTATCATCTTCACCGGTGATTTTAACGAGGTAGTCCGCCTTAAACGCATCAAAGAACGGTACAACATTGACATGGAAGAACGGCCGTTACCCACCGACGAAGATGTCACAGACGTGATTAACCAACGCCTGACAGCGCTGCTAGAAGGCAAACGACGCACCCGGGGCAATATGGAACTGGAACGGATGCAGCGCTTCATGCCGCTCGCCAAAGAGATGCTCAACGATGAAGAATCACTCACCATCATTGCCATGCTGCTCGATGACGTGTACCAACAATCGCTCAACGTGGTGCCGCCACAACCCAAAGAAGAAAGCGAACAGTCGCAGCACAAACCAAAACAACAACACCAACAATCTCAACGACGACGGAATAATCGCCGCCGTCGGTAATATACGAAAAGACCTGACAGGTTTATGAATCCATTGGTCTGTAAAGATAGTATGCAATGCAAAGATGCCTACAGGGTACGATACGTTAGTAAACCGGTCAGGTCTAGCTATCAAGTCTTAAAAATTGACAATTTTGAAAGCGCTCGTCACAATTGAGCGATTGAATTAAACAAACAAGGAGTTAAATATGAGCAAACAATATAACAATCCCCCAGCAATGCAGATCGACCCGGAAAAAGCGTACACCGTCAATATGGAAACCAACAAAGGCACCATCATGATTGCCTTGTATCCCAAATACGCCCCCGTTACCGTCAACAACTTCGTCTTCCTGGCGAATGATGGCTATTACGACGGCGTCACCTTCCATCGCGTCATCAGCAACTTCATGATTCAAGGCGGCGATCCAACAGGAACCGGCCGTGGCGGCCCCGGCTACAAGTTCCCGGACGAATTCAACGGCAACCCGCTGCGGCATGATGGCCCTGGTGTGCTGTCTATGGCGAATGCGGGGCCAGGCACCAACGGCAGCCAATTCTTCATCACCCATTCCGCCCAACCCCATCTGGACAACCGTCACACCGTCTTCGGCAAAGTGACCAGCGGTCAGGATGTGGTCAATGCCATCCGTCAAGGCGATACTATGACGAAAGTAACCATTATCGAATCATAGAGATAAAGTTGGGAGATAGAGCTAGCGGTTTGTTGGAACTTTAGCTGTATCGAACATCATTTATTAAGCAAAAGGCGTGTGCTTTAAATTGAGTACACGCCTTTTTAATAATAGTCAACCACAGCCAAATCAGGTAAACCGCATCTGTGAATCAACGCTAACCCTACACGGGTGTAAACCCCAGGGCGTTTCCAAAGTCAGCCTGAAAACAAGGCTCCCGCCAATCTTGCTTGAAAAACCCGTCGCA
>JACSSI010000672.1 GCA_014879345.1 Anaerolineae bacterium
TTCACTCAGACCTGTACTGAGCTTGCCGAAGTAATGACATGTTTAGTGTAAATTTTGCGAGTCTCATCTTAAGGTAGCAACTTGGGTTTTGTGGTGATGACTTTAGTCATCAATGCACACAAAAGTATGCACTACGGACGTGGGTTAATCGTATTTTTGGCGTCGTTCCTGTTTGCGCTGGCTTTGCTTTTTCTTGGTTTCCAGGCGTTTTTGGATGGCGGCTTTGCTGGGGCGGGTAGGGCGACGCCGTTTGCGTTTGATGAGGGCAGCGGCCATGAGTTCTCGAAAACGGCCGTTTGCTATCTCCCTGTTTCTAAACTGACTGCGTGAATCCTGGACGTGAATTTGCAGCACCCCATCCTTATCCACATGAGAAACCAGCCGTTTAAGCAAGATACGACGCATATCCTCCTCCAGGCTGGGCGAATTGGCAATGTCATAAAGCAGCGTTACTCTGGTAGACGCTTTGTTGGCATGTTGACCGCCTGGCCCACTGCTGGTAGAAAAGCGATACTGAAGTTCGCTCTGCGGGATGCGCAGTTGTTCGTTGATGATAATTTCGTTTGTATCTTCCATAGTAAACCTGAGTAGACCTGACAAGTTTAGGGACATTGTGGCTAAACCAGATAATGTGCCATGCAAAGATGCTTGAAGGATAAGGGGTAGCGTAAACTTGTCAGGTCTTTTGTAATCCAAGCTGTTTAGAAATGCAAATATGACACAGAAACCTGTCACAACACCATTATCAAATCCGCCGGACAGCTATGTCCACATCTTCTTTCTCGACGGTGTGGGACTGGGTGTGGCTGATCCTGCGGTGAATCCGTTCGCAACGGCCGTTCTCCCTCATCTTTCCGCACTGTTTGGCCCCACCTGGTATGTGGCGGATCAGGCTCTAATCAGCAGCGACAGGGCCAGTCTCATCCCCACCGATGCGAATTTAGGCCTATCCGGTCGCCCTCAAAGCGCCACCGGCCAGGCCGCCATCCTCACCGGGCGCAATGTACCGGAACTTATCGGGGAGCATTATGGCCCCAAACCTAATCAGCCCGTGCGTGATGTGGTGCAGGAAGGCAGCCTGTTCCAGGAAGTGGTCGATGCAGGGGGACGAGCGGCCTTAATCACACCTTATCCGCAAGGTTTTTTCGATGCCATCGACAGCGGTAAACGCATCCTTTCTTCTGTGCCGTTGGCGGCAACCAATGCCGGGTTGGCTTTGATGACGGCCGATGATTTGCGTAACGGCCGTTCCGTCAGTCCAGATTTCACGGCGCAAGGGTGGCATGATCATCTAGGCTACACCGACATCCCCTTGCTGACTCTGTCGCAAGCAGGCGAACGCATCGCCCACATCGCCCGTGACTATCATTTTAGCTTCTTCGAGCATTGGCCGACTGATATGCGCGGTCATCGTGGTTCACTCGACGAGGCCGTCACCCATCTTGAAACTGTTGATGCGGTCATCGGCGGTTTGCTGTCTGCCTGGGATGATCAGCACGGCCTGCTCATCATCACCAGCGACCACGGCAACATCGAAGACAAAAGCCACCGCAGCCACACACGCAACCGCGTGCCCACCATCCTGCTGGGCAAAAACCATGCCCAACTCGCCCCCCACATCCACGATCTGACGGATATTGCAACGGCCGTTCGCCAAACTGTCTTTAGTCAGGTAGTCTAGTAGTCGGATAGTCTCATAGTCGGATAGTCGTTCGCGCCGACTACCTGACGACATGACTAACCGACTACTAGACTAACCGACTAACCGACTAACCGACTAAAGGACTACCCATGACTATTGGTTCAGAACAATTTCGGGATGCGCTGCGCCATTTTCCGGCAGGCGTTACCATCGTCACCATCAAAGCACCGGGCTACGACAAACCCCATGGGCTGACCGTTTCTGCCTTTGCCTCCATTTCGCCAAAGCCGCCACTCATCATGGTGGCGATTGATCATCGAGGCTGCGGGCATGAAATGCTGCAACTAGAAGGGGCTGTCTTCGCTGTCAACATCTTGCCACAAGACAAGATGGAATTGTCTAACCGGTTTGCCTGGGTGAAAGATGTGGATCGGTTTGCGGTGGGAGAGTGGGGAACGGCCGTTACTGGTGCGCCTGTTCTCAAAGATGCCCTGGCCTGGGTAGACTGTACCATCCACGCCCGGTATGAAGCAGGAACCCATACCATCTATATCGGCAAAGTGGAAGCCAGCGATACACCTCGAGCAGACGAGGAACCGCTCATTTATTGGAATCGAGGGTATCGACGCCTACATCAAGAGAGGCCTGAGTAGGAACCTTTTTGTCATCCTTACGCGGATCGAGCAGTTCATCAATATAGAGCCAAATAACCCGTGCATAAATGAAAATGGGAACGGTGAGCAGTGCAATCAACACCCCCATAATGATGAAAGATGTGTTCATCGGCACTTGTTGAAAATAAAGGACGAGAGCCACTGGCGCTAAAATAACACCATACATCACATAGCCAATAAACACCGACATCATCCAATAACCTTGCTCGCGCTCAAAGTGGATACCACACGCCGGGCAATCCTGATTCATGCGCCAAAACCCGCGAAAAATGCTCCCTTCCCGGCAGTGGCTACAGCGTCGTAATAAAATTGCAGCAAAAAGATTCACGATAATTCCCCCAAAGTTTCAGCATCTAATTCTTCTAATCCCACAGCCATCAAATAACCGCGTGCCCGTTCTGTCAGCGGATAGGCATATACCAAATTCCAAAAGCGTTTGCCGTGATTGGCCTCTTTCAAATGAGCCATCTCATGCACAATCACATAATCCAGCACCCACTGGGGCATCTGTGCCAGCCGGTCGCTGAGGCGGATGGTGCCTTGTGAAGGGGTGCAACTGCCAAACCGTTTGTTTTGATTGGTGACAAAGCGAATGGACTGCCAGCGTAAACGGCCGTTAAAATAAAGCTTATTCAACAACCGTGCCCGTTCCTCCAAATCAACATCCGAAACTGGTGCTCTTTTCACCCGTTTTTCCAGCCGTGATTTCAGCTTCTCAATAACCGGCGTTAACTCTGCATCATTCATCGCCGCTGGTGCATGAACTACCAGTACCCCATTCTTCAATTCTGCGCTAACCGTCTTCCGTCGTCGCTCACTGCGAATGACTTCCACCGGCCAATCTTCGTTTTCATTCATCATAATCATCTCATCCATAATAACCAAAAGTATACGCTTCGCCTCATAACCTTGCCACCCTGTAACTTTGTCCCGGGTGCGGTTTAAAGTTGTGTATGAGACTACAAAAGTCTCCTCAAATTTAATGCCAATTCGTATTGGC
>JACSSI010000673.1 GCA_014879345.1 Anaerolineae bacterium
TGCGGGAAAACGGTTCTGATAATCGGGACGCACATGACACCTACCTCGCTGCCGAACTGGGCATTTCTGTAGAAACCTTGCAGGCTGCTCAAGAAACTGCTCGAGAGGCTGCACTAGCGCAAGCCATTGCAGATGGCGATATCACCCAAGAACAGATTGACTTGATGAAAGCTGGTCAGGCATTGCGTGATTACCTGGATCAAGAAGACGTTTTAGCTGAACTGCTTGGCTTAACCGTTGAAGAATTTGAAGCTGCCAAAGAAGACGGCACTATCCGTGACCTGGTTACAGCCTCCGGACTGACTCAGGAAGAAATTATGACAGCCATGCAAACAGCCCGTGAAACGGCCGTTGCTCAAGCAGTTGCCGATGGTGTCATCACACAAGAACAGGCTGACCAACTGCAAGCCATGCCCGGTCTTGGTCACTTTGGTGGTGGTCATGGCGGCCATGGTGGACATGGTCGGGGTGGCTTCGGCGGCTCTCGTGGCGGCGGTGTTCCTGGTGGAAGCCCAAACACGGTTGCACCCACAGCACCTGATACAACCAACAATACTGATGCCTAAAGCATAGTGTCCCTCCCCCCAAAGAGGCGTGTGGCTCAACAGAGCCATGCGCCTTTTTTTTGCCTTTTCCCCAAACTGTATCATCATTCCTGGCATGGATTCCTTAAACGAAAAACATCAACAACTCAAAAACACCCGCTTAAGTCGGCAAAATTTACCAGATGAGCCATTCGTGCAGTTTGAACATTGGCTGCAAGAAGCCCACGAGGCTCAACTCCCGCATCCCAATGCGATGAGCCTTGCCACCGTTTCAGCCGAAGGTCGAGTCTCCTCGCGCATGGTCATGCTGCGTCTTTTTGATGAAAGAGGCTTTGTCTTTTTTACTGGCCTTGAAACGCAAAAGGCGCAAGAAATAGGTCAGAATGAAAATGTATCGCTTTTGTTCCCCTGGCTGATGTTGGAAAGACAAGTGCGGGTGGCGGGAACGGCCGTTTCCCTGCCCAAAGCCGAAACCCTCCAATTTTTCCTCAGCCGGTCGCGCGGCAGCCAAATGGGCGCGTGGCTGGCTCAAACCAGTGACGTCATTTCCTCACGCAGCGTCATGGAAAGTAAACTCGCCGAACTCAAACAAAAATTCGCAGACGGGCAGGTTCCCATCCCCTCTGCCTGGGGGGGATTCCGCGTTATCCCGCGCCGAATCGAATTTTGGCAAGGCCATGCCGATCATCTCCACGACCGCTTTGAATACCTGTTAGATAAGCAAGGCAACTGGGTTATTGAGAGATTATTGCCGTAGAGAAAGATGGCGGAAACGGCCGTTTGTGCCACCATTGTTCCAAATAGGGTGCGGTTTAAAGTTGTGTATGAGACTACAAAAGTCTCCTCAATTTTAATGCCAATTCGTATTGGCAAGACTTTTGTAGTCTGCTTTGTTACACAAAAACTAACCGGCCCCTTCCAAATTACAACTTGACACACCGCCAACGAGCATGTAAACTATACCTAATTGGAACCGGTTCCATATTGGACAGTTCCATCATTTGTCAGAGTAAAGTCGATTAGTGAGAAGGAGAAGCGACTTGTCCTCGGTCACAATTCGGGATGTAGCGAAAAAAGCAGGGGTTGGTGTTGGAACCGTTTCCAGAGTATTAAACGGCAGCACCTCAGTGAGCGCAGCCACGCGACAAAAAGTTCAGGAAGCCATTTTAGAACTGCAATTCACCCCCAATCCCGCCGCTCGACGGTTATCACGCGGGAAAACGATGGTCATTGGCGCCATCGTTCCTTATTTCACCAATCCCTCCGTTGTGCGTCGGCTCCAGGGCATCGTCTCCGTCATCACCGAAAGCGATTACGACCTGATTCTTTTTGATGTAGAGAGCGAAGAACGACGCGATGTCTTTTTGCACAACGTTCCCCGTCGCCATATGGTTGATGGGCTTCTCGTCGTTTCCCTCACACCGTCAGATGAAGATGCGGTACAGCTCATAGACTCATTACTGCCTACCATCTTAATTGACGCCCATCATCCACAAATCAGTCGGGTCATTGTCGATAATGTCACTGGTGGATACCAGGCCACAAAGCACCTCATCGACTTGGGGCATCGTAAAATCGGGTTCATCAGCGACTATCTTGATGATCCGTTCAATTCGCCCGTTCGAGATCGTTTCCAAGGGTACAAAAATGCGTTAGCCGAAGCCGCCATTCCCTTTAAACCAGCATACCATCGGCAAGGTGAACACGGCCGTTCTCCTGCAAGAGAAATGGCTTACACGCTGCTCAGTATGCCCAACGCACCCACTGCAATTTTTGCTTACAGCGATACCCAGGCAGTCGGTATCATAGAAGCGGCCAGAGAAATGGGAATAAAAATTCCTGAACAATTATCAGTAATCGGTTTTGACAATATCGAAGCCGCTGAATACCTTCAAATTACCACTGTACGCCAGGCACTCTACGAATCCGGTGTGCGTGGTTGTAAGCTGTTGTTGGATTTAATGGAAACTCCCACGCTCACCCCGCTGGAAATATCATTACCCACCGAACTCATGCTAAGGAACACCACAGCGCCACCAGCATAAACAAGCTAGCAAGTAACAATGCATCAAAAACGGAACTTGTTAAAGCCTGTCACCTGCGTAGTCAGGTTTGAAGAGTCAGAAGCAAAAAACTTACTTATTAAGGAGGTGATGTTAATAAAAGGGATTCTAATAGTTGTAAAAAAATGGCTTGTGAAACGTTGTCAATTTATTCATACAAGTCTTTCAAGCGATTTCTAAATCGCCAATATTTACCAATAGGATTAAAAATAATCCTAGGAGGAAAAGAAAAACCATGAAAAACCGAAAATTTTGGATGCTTTTTAGTATGTTAATAGTCTTCGCCCTGGCGTTGGCAGCTTGTGGTGGTGGTGACACAGCCGAACCCACAGAAGCACCGGCCATGGAAGAAGAAACGGCCGTTGAAGAACCCGCCGAGGAAGTTGCCCCAACAGAAGAAGCCCCTGCTGAAGAAGCAGCAATGCCCGAAATGGCCTTGGCAGCACCCGCAGGTGGCTTTTTAGAACGCGCCATGGCTGGTGAATTCAGCGGTACATCCGTCACCGTAGACGGCCCCTTCACCAATCCCGACGACGTACTCTTCATGGAATCCATGAAAGCCTTCGAAGATGCCACTGGCATCACCGTCAACTACATTGGCGACAAAGAATTTGAAGGCCGTATCTCCATCGCCGTCGATGCTGGCAACCCGCCCGACATCGCCGACTTTCCACAGCCTGGTCTTCTAGCCAACTTCGTACGT
>JACSSI010000674.1 GCA_014879345.1 Anaerolineae bacterium
CGCCCATCGTCAAGCACAGCACCGCCACTAAAACGATACCGACCCACAATTGACGCTTTTTCATGTTTTCCTCGCTTTTGATTGGATCGGGAAATGGGTTTCCCATGATCCTGAGACACAATAAACGGCCCCTGCCATCAGGGGCTACTGTCATTATATACGTGAATTTTTTGCTGTTTGTTGCGAACCTGCACACCAAGAAGAAACTTCCGGGAATTTTTCCATCTAGCTTAAGAAACAAAGCAATAAAGAAAGCATAATGTTTGCATAAGGAACTTTCGGTAACCAGTAAACTCCATTTGTGTATTATTGAACAATGTTGACTTGTATTTTGATCAGGACTAATCTTTTTACTTGTTTCTTTGTGTCCATTGAACAAAAAAGGAGGTGCATAAGACAAAGAACTTTCGTTTCCATCCCATTTCTATTCCCACAAAAATATAAGGAGAATGAGTCTTGAAAACAAAAGTTATACGTACCCTAATTATTTTGACCTTGTTACTACTCATTATCGTGCCACTTGCTGGTGCAGCCCCAGGTGACCCAGCAAATATTCCTGATGGGCTTCCCCCGGAAGGTGCCAATACTGATAACCCATCACACCCCTTAGGCGATCAACAAGCAGCTCTGAGAGAAAAAGCTTTTGCTTCTCAAATGAACGGCAAAACGAGTGGCCCTGTTGCCGAAGTAGCCAAAGGGCAATTCGTCGAGTTGGAACGCGAAGGGGAAGACTCCATCTGGACTGTTATTGCTGAATTTGGCCCACTAGATCACCCGGCTCCTATCCTGTATTCTGGCATTCCTGGACCGTTGCATAACGAGATTCCTGAACCAGATCGTAGTGTAGATAACACCACCATCTGGGCACCTGACTTCACCGAAGCTTACTACGAAAACTTGCTCTTCTCGGAAGCTCCCGGTGCAGTTTCCATGCGTAACTTCTACATCGAACAGTCATCTAATCGCTATACAGTTAATGGCGACGTGACCAATTGGGTCAAGGTTCCCTATAACGCAGCCGCTTATGGCAGAAACTATTGTGGCAGCATTGTTTGCGCCCAAACATGGGTTTTCGTCAACCATTCGATTGATGCCTGGTACAACAGTCAGATTGCTGCTGGCAAAACGGTCGCAGAAATCAATGCCTATCTAGCTCAGTTTGACGTTTGGGATCGTTACGACATGGATGGCGATGGCAATTTCAATGAACCTGATGGTTATATTGATCACTTCCAGTCTGTTCATGCTGGAGAAGGCGAAGAGACTGGCGGCGGAGCTCAGGGTACTGATGCGATCTGGAGCCATCGTTGGTATGCATATTACTCCGCCAATGGCCCCGATGGTATTGGTCCAAATGGCTATGGTGGTGTCAAGGTCGGTGGTTCAAATTATTGGATCGGTGACTACACCATTGAACCTGAAAACGGGGGCGTAGGTGTCTTTGCCCACGAATTCGGTCATGATCTCGGGCTGCCCGATCTATATGATACCTCTGGTAACACGGGTGGCGCAGAAAATTCCGTTGCCTTTTGGTCTCTGTATTCCAGTGGTTCGTATGGTAACACGGGTATTCCGGCCGAAGGCATTGGTTCTAAACCAATTCCGATGAGTGCCTACGAAAAGATATTCCTGGGCTGGTCTGACTATACAGTTATTGGTTATGGTCAAAAAGCGTCTGTGAAACTTGGGCCTTCAAACTACACCACGAAACAGGCACAGCAACTTGTTTTATTACTGCCTGACAAGCAAGTAGATTTCCCGGTTGGCGATCCTTATTCAGGTGATTATTTCTACTTCTCTGGCTCAGGTAATGATCTCGACAACAGCATGACACGCTCGGTTACATTGCCCGCTGGTACAGCTTCCCTAACGGCCAAAGTTAAATATGATATTGAAACCGATTGGGATTATGCTTACCTGACAGTCAATGGGGTTGGTGTTGCCACAAACCTTTCAACGAGTACCAATCCGTTTGGCCAAAACTTTGGCAATGGTATCACGGACAATAGTGGTGGTGCCTGGGTTGATTTGACCGCTGACCTTTCCGCCTTCGCCGGTCAGACAGTCACGATCGGTTTCCGTTACTGGACAGATGGCGCTGTGGCTAATCCTGGTTTCTTTGTTGATGACATTGCGATTTCTGGTCAGGCGCTGGATGATGCAGAAACCGATCCAGGTTGGGTCTATAATGGTTTCGTCCGGACTGGCAATGTGATTACCCAATCATTCTTCAATGCCTATTTTGCTGAATTCCGTACTTACAAAGGCTATGATGATGGCCTGCGTACGGGTCCTTACAATTTCGGCTTCCTTAATAACCCTGCCTTGGGTAACTGGGTTGAACACTTCCCGTATCAGGATGGCTTGTTGGTCTGGTACTATGACACATCATTTGCAGACAACAATGTAGGCGATAACTGTGGCGGTGGTCGTTGTGGTGGTTTGGTTCTGCCCGTTGACGCCCATCCCAATCTGCTGCTCCGCCCGGATAATGGACAGGTCTGGCGTCCACGCATTCAGTCCTATGACTCGACCTTTGGTCTCGAGAAAACGGACGTGATCTGCTTACACATAAATAGTGTGGAAGGCTGCTACGGTGGCCTACCTGCCAACAAGAAATTTGACGATTCACAGAGTTACTGGGTTGCTCCAAATCCTTCAATTGGGCATCTCGGTTGGTCTAGTGTGCCGGTGCCTAATACGGGAACAACAATCCGTGTGGTGAGTGTTTCTGCTCAAGGCAACTTCATGCAGGTTCACGTTAACAAATAACTGCGTAAGAAGCCAGGCTGAGGAATGATCCGGACTGGCTAATCAATGAATAAAAAAGACTCACCTCGATTGATGAGGTGAGTCTTTTTTATAAAATGTCCGGGCTTCTTACTTTCAATCTGCGTCACTTTCAGCCTGGACACCCAGAAGTGAGGGTACTCAATCCAGGTTCGTTTTTGACTGCGGTGCGGTATTTGTTGGCTCGGTTACGGTGAAGGGATTCCCCATAAATGGACAATACCCTCGCTAGATCCAACTGCCACCCAACGGCCGTTTCCAGAAAGCGCAATATCGTTAATAACACCACGTCCCCAACGAGCAAGTTCGGTAAGCTGTGTGACATTATCTGTGGTGATTGGTTGATTGGATTGCGGAACGGCCGTTCCCGCAAACACCCGCACTGATATAGTCGGTGAAGGCGTGGGCGTCACCGTGGCAGTCGGCGGCTCAGTGGGCGGTGGGGTATGCGTGGATGTCGCGGGAGGACTGGCTGTGTGGGTTGGTGGCATTGATTGTGCTGTGGGAGTAGAAACGGCC
>JACSSI010000675.1 GCA_014879345.1 Anaerolineae bacterium
GGGCAAAGAGAAAGGCGGCTCCTTTGGGGGCGCACAGCCATTTGTGACAATTACCAAAATAGAAATCAGCGCCAATGGCTTCCATATCCAGCGGAATTTGGCCGGGGGCGTGAGCGCCATCAATGACGGTGAGGATGCCAGCTTCTCTGGCTGTTTGGCAGATTTGGGTGACGGGAAAGGTAACGGCCGTTGCTGACGTAATATGGCTCAAGAAAATAACCTTCGTCTTAGTGGTTACACCCTGCCAAAAAGTTTCTAACGTTACCTCATCAGATTCAAGCGGCAGGGGAATCGGCTGCTTTTTATACACAATGCCACTTTTGTCACTGACAAACTGCCACACATTGTTGCACGCCCCATATTCATGATCCGTTGTCAGCACCTCATCACCCGCTTCTAGTTTTAATGAGCGTGCCACCACATTCAGGCCAAACGTGGCATTGGGAATGTAGACGAGATTGTCCGGTGCGGCGTTTAAGTAATACCCCAACGCCTGGCGAGCTTCGGCCAATAAATCGGGCAGTTCATTGATGATAAACTGGACGGGCTGCCGTTCTAAGCGGCGCTGCCACTCCTGATAAACAGCAAATACAGGACGCGGTGTGGCGCCAAAGGAACCATGATTAAGAAACGTAATAGTTGTGTCGAGGAGAAATTGTTTTTTTAGATTGTTCATAGGGCCAGAATTATACCTGTATTTCGTGCCAGATTCTTCCAAACCAAGTATTATCTCGTCTGAGAAGAGAACGCAGAAATTACCCACCTTCACCACAACTAAATAGGAGAATTCCCATGAACCGACTTGCTCGCATTGGCCTTATCCTTATTGGTATTTTATTGGTTTTTGTACTTGTTATTGTTGTGAGTGGTAGTTATGCCGTGAAACGGCCGTTTCCCGTCACAAAAGGAAGCCACAACCTAAACGGTCTCCAAGATGAAGTCACCGTTTACCGCGATAGCTTTGGCATCCCCCACATCTATGCCAACAACCAAGCCGATCTGTTCTTTGCCCAAGGCTATGTCACCGCCCAAGATCGCTTCTGGCAGATGGAATTCTGGCGTCATATTGGCATGGGGCGCATTTCCGAAATTGCTGGTGAAGCTACAATTGGGCAAGACAAATTTATCCGTACCATGGGCTGGAATCGCATGGCGCAGGATTACATTGATTACTATGAACAAGAAGCACCGGAATTCATGGATGTCTTGGATGCCTACAGTGCAGGTGTCAACGCCTATATCGACGAAAACCGTGACAATCTTCCTCTCCAAATTCAAATCCTGGGGCTTGTTAATGAGCCGTGGGAAATCGAGCCATGGCAGCCTGTCCACACCGTTGCCTGGGGTATTGTCATGGCTGATAATTTGAGCGGCAACTGGTCGGAAGAACTAACACGCGCCCGTCTCTACCAGGAATTGGATCAAGAAACCGTTGATGTGCTCTGGCCCGGTTATCCGTACGAAAATCGCCCCGTCATTGCGCCCACAGAGGATCAAGTAAATCTACAAGCGAGAGTAAAAGCACCTGTTGATTTTGCCAACAACATTGATTGGCAAACGGTAAACACCACTCTCGTTGGTCAGCCACCCACCACCGCTCTAGCCAGCGGGTACGATCCCAATATTGGCAGCAACAACTGGGTCATCAGCGGCGACCACACAGACACTGGTATGCCCTTATTGGCAAACGATCCTCATTTAAGTGTACAAATGCCGGCTATCTGGTATGAAATAGGTCTCCATGCTCCCGATTTCAATGTGCGCGGATTTTCTTTTGCTGGTGTACCTGGCGTTATCATAGGGCATAACGAGCATATCGCATGGGGTGTGACCAATGTTGGACCCGATACCCAAGACCTCTACATAGAAAAACGCAATCCCGATAACCCCAATCAAGTGGAATTTATGGGGGCGTGGGAAGATATGGAGATAATCGAGGAAACCATCAAAGTCAATGGCGGTGAGGATGTGGTTTTGCCCGTGTTTTTCACGCGGCATGGCCCTGTCATCAATGACCTTGTTGATGGTGACTTAACAGATACCCTCGCTTTTCGCTGGACTGCCCAGGAGCCGTCCCGCATTTTGCAATCTGTAATCTTGCTCAATCGGGCGCAAAACTTTGAAGAATTCCGTGAGGCGCTTAGTTATTGGGATACGCCTTCCCAAAACGTCGTGTATGCTGATACAGAAGGCAATATCGGCTATCAGACACCTGGTCTTATGCCAATCCGTAAAAACGGGGATGGCCGCACACCAGTTCCCGGTTGGACGGGGGAGTATGAATGGGAAGGTTTTGTGCCTTATGATGAATTGCCGACACTCTACAATCCAGAACGCGGCTTCATTGTCACCGCCAATCATGCGCTTGTGGATGAGGATTACGCCCATTTCTTGTCTTATGATTGGGCGGATGGCGACCGGGGGCTGCGCATTGAGACGATGATTTCAGACCAATTGGCCGTAGATGGCAAAATCAGTGCTGCCGATATTGCGGCCATTCAGTTTGACAGCAAATCGCTGCCTGCTGAAACGTGGGTACCGCTTTTAATGCAGCTAGAAAGTGATGATCCGCAAATTCAAGCTGCTCAAGCCTATTTAAGCGATTGGGATTTCCAGGAACGGATTGATAGCGTGCCAGCCTCTTTGTTTGAGTTATTCTATGCACGCCTTTTCCAAAATGTATTAGCTGATGAAATTGGCGAAGAGAATGTCGAGACCATTGAGGGGCAAGACATATTTATGTATGAACTTGCCTCGGATTTGGAATCAGCTTGGTGGGATGATGTGAACACGCCTGAAGCGGAAACGGCCGTTGCCATCATGGAACGTTCGCTATCAGAAGCAATAACCTGGTTGGCTGAAAATGTAGGCGGCGATATGGAAAATTGGACGTGGGGAAGCCTCCATACCATCACCTTTGCAGATGGGATTTTAGGTGCCAGCGGCGTGGCTCCGATTGAAGCGATTTTTAATCGAGGAGCTTATCCATTAGATGGTGGTTCCGATCTGGTAAATGCCACAAGTTGGCAGCGCAGTGAGCCAGCGGTTGTCATCTGGTATCCTTCCATGCGTATGATTGTAGACATGGGTGATTACGAAGCCAGCCAATCGGTGATTCCCTCTGGACAAAGCGGCCATGCCTACAGCCCTAACTATGATGATCAGATTCCGTTGTGGCTGAATGGCGAGTATCATCCGATGGTGTGGAGTCAGGAAGCGGTGCAAGCGACAACGATTAATACACTTTATTTGCGACCTGGGAACTGATGTTACGCAGTAGCCGCCTGAACCAA
>JACSSI010000020.1 GCA_014879345.1 Anaerolineae bacterium
TTACGTTTCTTCATCATACTCTCCATCCCCTAGATTGTAAGAGCTACCAGGTTTGTAGGGGTCGTTTTTATGATTATGCACATTGTGTTCAATGACTACGAACCTTATTCAGCAAGTGTTCCCTCTGTCTCTTCGGATTTAAAATCCGGCTCCACCAACTGCGCTGCGATTCCTGGTGATAAATGCGTCACCATCACCTCATGGGCATCCTCAGCCAGATTACCATGTACTACAGCCAACTCATCTTCCTCCACCACAGCCACCAAAGCTGACGAGCCACGTGGCAAACTCTCACCCATTGCTTTCAGCTTATCGTCCTGAAAGCCACCATCATGCAGCTTGGCGGCTAATCCACCAACAACAGCGCCCACTGTACCAGCAGCCAAAACCCCCACACCGCCAGAAAGAAGCCCAATTGCCCCACCAACTAACAAACCAATGCCAGAACCCTTGCCACCGCCCATATCATGTGTTTCTTTAATATAGATTTTGCCGGTTGCGTCTTTACGGATAACAGCAGAGTTTTCCATATGAATGAGCCTCAGGTTCTTCTCACTCCTTAACTCTTTAAAAGCAGCATCAGCCGAATGCTCATCATGAAATATCGCCACAATCACATGCACAGATTTATCGCTCATTGGTCATCTTTCCTCAAGAGAATTGTAAAAATAAAAAAATATCCACAGATTTCATAGGTTACGCAGATTTTTCTAGTCTGCGTGTTCTGTAAAATCTGTGGATAAATAGTTTACTGATGTAATGCCAGCTTACTCAGCCGCATCTTCCAATGCCTCAGCCACATCACCCATCGTTGCGGCAGCGCCCAACTCAGCAGAGCCAGCAGCCACCTCGGCGATACCTGCCGCAGCCAAATCTCTAGCAGCCTGACTCAGTGCTTCTGCTGCGGCTACTTCAACCAGGCCTTCAGCGGCCAACGCTGCGCCAGCATTTTCCAACTCGGCACTTTCATCTGCCATCTCTTGGGCTACAGCCAGACGAGCCAAGCCTTCAGCCATCTCATTCGCGCCTAACGCAGCTATATCATGACCACTGGCACTAATCGCTGCTGCCAAAGCACGTGTTGCGCCAGCCTCATAAATTTCAGAGATGGCGATGTCTTGCAGTTCATCACTTTTATCAGCCAGGAAAGCTGCCAAAATGGGCATATCCAAATCAGCCACAACATTAGCAACAGCCAACAGTTGACCGGAAATGGCAGCTAATGCCATTGCATCTTCCAGGTCTTCTTCGCCCAAAGATGCTACCAACGCGCTTTGTACCGCAATATCTTCAGACGCAGCCAACATCACGGCGCCTTCAGCCATGTCTTCAATACCAGCTTCAGCCACTGCTTCACTCAAGATGGCGCCTCGTTCTGCCATCAACGCCATGTCAACGCCACGGGTGACATCACTAACGCCTACGGCCAACCCTTCACGGCTTACATTACCGGCGGCGGCGGCGGATTCAATGGCATCCATGCCTTCAGCTACTTCCATTAAACCATCTAGCCCAGCTACTTCACTGGCTAATTCAATATTTTCTGCTGCATTTTGTAAATCTTGGTCACTCATGAGTTATCTCCAAAAATAGTTTACACATTTATCATTATAGGGAATGCTGCCTGGACGTTTGATTGAGCCTACGCTGTTTTGTTGAAGGCAATCATTTTATACACAGATTCCTGGCGCTTCAGAAGCGCCAGGAATCTATTTGATATGTTTATACGGGCGTTGAATAGCGATTGTATTCTTCGATTTCGTAAGAGCCGTTTACTCTTAACTGAACGACGAAACCGGCAATGCCAACAACCAGGAAGAAGAGCAGCCACCAGAATGAATTGGAGATGGCGGTAGCTACTGGAGAAGCGGCCAACTGTATTGGAGAAAGCCCACCTACAGATGCCAGCAACACATAAATAACAGCGGCCGTCCCGCCAAACGCAGTAATAGCAATAATGGCATATTTCTGGATGTTAAGCACCAAAACGAGGACAGCAACAATAATGCCAGCCACAATGCCAATCGCCCAGACGATAAAGCCAAAATTCAAACCTATCCAGGTCAGCAGTCCCACAGCCAAGGCATAGCCAAATGAGCCAGATAGTAATGCCACGGCGACGATATAAAAGAGATAAGACAATATCGCAAAAATAATACCTACGATAAAGCCAACCACCCAACTGGTAATTGTCGCCAGGAACGCATCGCCAAAAATAACCTGAACAGTTTGCGCACCCAAGCCGAGGCCAAAGAAAAAGCCCCAAATTGGCAGCAAAACGATGAACAAACGATAGCCGCCAAAAATCAAGACTGCACCAAACAAGAGACCAATCATGGTCATGCACAACATTTCAAAAGACATCGTAAATCCTCCTTAGAACTTACAAAAAAGCAACGATTCAATGGGAATATCAACCCTGTTTTCGTAGGATTGACTTGAATCGCCCTTAAAAATAAACATGTTAACACGCACCTGAGAACTTAATACAGTTGCTTGCATTGTGTAAATGATTACTTGTGATTTTAGCAAAATTGAATCTAAAACTATTATACTCTTTCCTGACTAGAAGACCGAATCTTTCACAATTTCTATGTAAGTAAAATTATGGTGCGTTACGGGCCGATTTTTAAGCCCTATTCTACTTCTTCAACACTGTGTTCGTCTTCCAGATGCGCAACGGTTGCGTCTGAGACGGCGTAATGCTCAACTTTCCCGTCCAAATTAGCTAATTCTGCTTTGGTGGGACCAGCTTCATATTCATCGACCATGACAGCCAGTGCCGCTCCCCCGTTTTGAAGATGGGTTTCCAGCCTTGTTTTGTCCTCATCTTCCATGCCCAGGCTTTTGTGAAATAGTGCGCCACCGACTGCACCAACAGCCGCGCCTGCTACAACACCACCCACAAGGCCAATGCCGCCGCTGAAAATGCCAGCTACTGCGCCCAGGGCGACACCCCATTTTGCGCCACTACTTGTTCCGCGTTCACCGACTTTGTGCGTTTCGAGGTTCCCTTTTTTATCCAGGGTGATGATGCCAATGCCGCCCAATTTTATATCTTCTTGCTTTTTGTCCCATTGTTTGAGTTTTTGGGCAGCTTCTTTGGCAGCCTCTGCACTAGGGAAGTAGGCAATGATTAAGTTGTTGTTTTTATTTATTTTGTTGGTCACAAGTATTTCTCCTACAAAAGTATACAAACTTTCTCTGGGTGTTACCACTTGGGATACTAGAAAAACTATGCCTCACCATCGGTAGCTGAACCAGGCACACGTAAATCTGAGGCAAATTTTTCCCAGCCATCCCTTAAATTCAAATCACGCTGCGGGAATGGGATTTCAATATTGTGTTCTGCAAAAGCATCCCACAACAGATAATACAGATCACTCCTGATGGAAAGCATCAATTCCGGCTGATTGATACTCGCAGACAAATTAAAATCGAGGCTAGACTCCCCATATCCGCTAAACAACAGCCGGGGCGTAGGTTCAGATAATACCTGGGGGTGAGTAAGCGCCGTCTCCACAGCCAAATGCCTGATAAACTGCGGATTACTTTTATAACTAACACCAAAAGGCACCAGAACCTGAACCAGACGGTCTGAGCGCGTCAAGTTTTTAACCTGTTCAGAAGTAAACCGGTTATTTGGAATAATTAACTCCTCATTGGTGCGCGTGCGTACTGTCGTTGCACGTAAACTAATCCGCTCAACCTGGCTAATCCGGCCATCTAGCTCCACTACATCGCCGGGACGAAGTGATTGTTCAAACAACAAAACCAGGCCGCTGACAAAATTCGACACTGTATCTTGCAAACCAATACCAATACCCACAGACAAACCACCCGCCACAATCGCCAAAGAAGTGAAATCCAGCCCCATCACACCTAAAGATAAAACGATCCCTATACTTAAAAGCAGATAGCGAACTAAGGTAGCAATTGACTCGATAACGCCTAATTCTGCATTTAAACGGGTTGGGAGTATTTCTACCATCATTTGCTTGACTACCCAGGCAACGACAACAAAAATATACAGAACAATTAAAGCAGTAAGGAATCCACCCAAAGATACGGTAATCGTACCCAGGCTTATGGTGGCATTAATTAAGGGTTTGGAACCAGGCAAAATGGCAGACGCTTGTAAAACGACAAGCAGTATGAAAATTGGGGTAATAATCCAGTTTCGATAAGGACGGGCAGAATCCCCAAAGCGCATATAAATAACTGAAAGCAAAACTCGATAAAAAAGCCAAAACCAAATGATAATGGTTAAATTTACCAACAAACCATTGGGGAGGTTTAATTGACCAAACAACCATCGTGTGAAATACAGCAATATTAATGCCAAAATCGGTGGATAAAGATGATAGAGTGCTGCCAATCGACGGTAGCGAGAAGATACGTTGGGGGTGTCATTGTTTGCATATCGCGGCCACCACCAACGACGTATGCTTTCAGGTCCCAGCCAGGAAATTAATAAAATAATGAACATGGCAACTAACTGGTATTGCACAACGGGGCGCGAAATAACAGCCAGCATCATATCAATTTGGGTTTGCAGCAGTTCCCTTAGGTTTTCTGTCTGATTGACGATTTCATTTTCCATGGTCTGATCCTTCGCAAATAGAGGCGCCGACAGGATGTTGGTCTTTGGACATCTGGATGATGGCGTCTCCATTTTTATGCATCATAGCTTTGACGTGTATAGCTATCGAGTCTGTTGAGAGGATGGGAACACCTGCCATTATTTAACCGGCGGTGGACAATTTTCCGGCAAATCCATCTCGTCATCGGTATAAGCCATTAACTCAGCTACCCTTAACCCAAACTGGCACACCGCTTCTTCAGGGCTTGCCAGACCAGAGAGGACTGTGTTATAGGCAAGATTGCCAGCTTCTACAAACGGATCGATAGGAATCTCATTGGGCAGCACAACGGCCGTTCTCGCCTGACGTGAAAAGCCATTACTTACTGGGTAGATACGGTTGTCTACTCTAACAGTTGGGTTGGCTGGTATCTGGTCTAATTCTCGCAAAAAGCGGATGCTTTGCTGCTGAGTGACCAAAAATAAAGCCAAATCATTTGCTATTTCAGCTTGGTTCTCGGAAGCGTGTGTATAAAACAATAGGGTTTCTACGTTGAGTAAAGGACCAGATGCTCCCATCGGACCTTGGGGCAATGGCACAACCCCGATTTCAAAAGGATTTTCCTCATCAATCAACGCATTGATGCGCTGCTGCTTGTCCGGCCCAGCCACATAATACGCAATTTGACCCGAGGCAAATAGATCGAGCAGTGATTCATCATCCACATTCAAAATGATGCCTGGTTCAGCTTGGGCATTGTTAAGCCAGTGCAGCCATTCTGTGAAACCGCTTTCCGCCAACGTAAAATGCCCTACCGCGTCAAATAGACCATTGCCAAACGTTTGAATGCCCCAATACGCTTCCTCAAAGCGGGGTACAAAAGCAACGGTGTTACCCGCTCTTGCCTCTGTCAACAAGTCATCAAGCGTCACTGGCGGATTGGTGACCATGCTTTTATTATAGTACAGGGCATAGGGAGCCAGTGACATGGGCACACCGTAAATTTTGTCTTGATATTGCACCAGGTTGCGATTGCGGGAGTTGAAGAAGCTGGTGGTGATCTGGTCGTGAGAAAACGGCCGAATTAAACCACTGTCTGCCAGATCACTGATCCAACTGTCGTTGCCAATCATCAACCCTGGCCCTAAGCCATCATTCCCCACTTGATAAAATTCTTCCAATATCTGGTCTTCTGGTATAGCAACGGTGATAATTTTTACATTGGGATGAATCTCTTCAAACTGTGTCAGAGCCTCTTGCAGCACTCTGGCTTCTTCAGGAGACCAACTGTGCCATAAAGCAATACGGCCTTCAAGCTCATCCTCTCCTGCATCCGACTGGCATCCTCCCACGATCAACAAAAGAAAAATCAAGCCTGTAATTTGCCAATACCTTCTTTTCATCAATGCATTATCCTCATTTCTGCTATGTTCGTTATGGATTGAAGTATATCACGATTGCGGGCTTGACTGATTTTACTAACTAGTACCTCAACTTTTCAATTTTGAGGGTTGCTGAGTGTAGTTCGCCCTCGTACACACTCAGCAGTTTCATCCTGTTGAGGTAGTAGTTGCTCAAGCTCAAATATCGAACCAATCTCGTGTGTAGCGGGTAATTTGAGGATTTTTATGGGGTTTTTGAGGATAGATCAGGCAAAAAGAAACCCCGGCGAGGGACGTAAGTCACGACAACGGATCAGGTTGGTAGGCGCCCTCATGTTGGCGAATCCCTTGGTGGCCTCTGACAGATGTTGGCTCCGGCCTCATAAACTACGCCGAAAGCGTACGGGCAACACTAGAGGGGACTCTATTGCGCACAGCCTGACCCCGCTTACGTATCAACCGGGGTAATATGGTGAGCTATTTTGTTAAAAACACGTGAACCCATTATAGACGGGAATGTAAACGGCCGTCAATGGGGTTTCCTTAAAATTTCGAGGGGCTAATGTGGAAAACGGCCGTTTTCACTCCAGTATTTCGCATACAAATTTTTTAACATAACGTCAGATATACACAAAAACACTGCAAAACAACCGTGATTATACACATCACAAATCACGAACTCCCCTTGTTTCAATCATAGTTCGCCCAGTTACCAAATCTATTACCCAAAGACCAATCAACCACCAGACCAACCGATTGCCAGACCACCGGACTAACCGACTACCAGACTAACCGACCAACCTCACCCATCATCCGCATCAATCACTTGCTGCGTTACGTGGTAAATATCGGCCAGCGAAGCGCCTCGCGCCTTTTCAACCCGTTCGATCCGCTTCTGGAACTGCCCCATCGCGTGTTCCACAAACTCCGTTTCTATCAGGCCAAACGGAATGGGATCGTAACAAGCAAAGGCGTCACCAATCACGCCCAGTGCAGGCATGAGCAGCTCATTCATGGTATCTTCCACAATTTGCCACAGGCTGTCATCCTCGGCCACCAAACGCGAAATGAGAAAAATACCATAGGCAATGTGGCGCGACTCATCTTGTTTGAGCAGTTGAATACCTTTGCGTACCCCTGGCATGAGGTTGTTGCGGGCTAATGTGGTGAAGTAAGTATGATAGCCAGTTTCGGCCAGCATCCCTTCGACCAGTAGATTGTAGGTGACAGAGGCTTTGATTTGCGCGGCGGGTGACGCATCGCTTTTTAAGGCGAGCATCGTTTGCGGCAGGGCTTCGTAAAAAATGGTACGGTAACTTTCGGTGTGATAGTGGCTCAGGTCAAAATCTGTGCCGATCACTTCTGCCAACAGGCGCGTGAAAAAATCGGTGTGTTTGGCCTCTTCAAAGAGGAAGGTGGTGAGATACATTTCTTCTTCCAGGCGGCCTTCTGCGGCGATGACCTGGATGAGTGGCAGCAAATCGAGGGTGACGGCTTCTTCGCCAGCCTGGAACAGGGCTGTGAGGCGCAGCAGTAAATCCTGTTCTTCTGCTGCCAGCGTTTGCCAGTCAAGGATATCTTGCGAAAAATCAAGATCGCTGGGATTCCAAATGCCCAGCTTTTTTGCTTTTTCGTAGAGCTTCATGGGAGGCAGATTGCGGTTTAGGCCGCGGGTGGTGGTGACAAATGCTTGATGGTTCATGGGGCAGACTTCTTTTAGGTAAACCACAAAAAATCATGGGTAACTGAGATAAAGATCAAAAATTAAAGATTAAAGATTAAAGATACCAGTAATAGTTTCTGTGTCTGGTAAGGTGAGAAGCGTTTGGGTTTTGGTGGAGTCTGTGATGGGCAGCGCGGCTGGAGCCAGCGGTAACAAGTGGGAGGACGTGACTGCCCAATAAGCGGTATTTTCGGCGTAAACGGCCGTTCCCACCACATCCCCCCGCCGCGCCACCAACGACTTACCCTTTTGGTTGGGTTTTTCCGGCGCAAACACGACTTCAGCCGCCAGCCGCCGCCCATAACCATCGGCCGTCACCAGCAGCAGCGAATCAGCCGTACCAGCCAAGACCGCACCCGTCACCCGGTCGTCGCCCAGGTTGATGGCCTGCGTGCCAGAGGTACGCAGCGCACTGGCCGACCAGCGCACGGCCCGCCCTGTTCGGGTGGTAATCACCACGTCGTCTGGCTCGGCCATGCCCAAAGCCGCCACCACAATGCCATCCAGCGGATGATCAAACTTGAACGGTACGGGCGCTTGAATGCTGGCTGCCAGCACGTTTATCGGGTACGGACGCGCCACTCCGGCACTGGTGACAAGTAAGAGTTTGGGCTGTTTGGAAACGGCCGTCCAGTTTGCCAGCGCACACACCCGTTCTTCCCGTTCCAACTTGTGCATATCGCCCAACTTCAAACCCAGGCGCTGCCAATCGGCCAACTGACGCGGCGTTGCCAGCAAAAAGCGATAATGGGTGGTAATCATCAATTGTTGCTCGTCAAAATCTGTGGCTAAAACGGCCGTTACCCTGCCACCTTGCCACTCTGCCACTTTGCCACCTTGTGATAATGTATTGGAAACGGCCGTTATCCCCCCATCCTCTTCCACAAATACCAACGCCTGCCCAGACTCAAGTGAAGCCGAATCCTCTGCCACACTATCCACCGCCCCTTCGTCCAACACAATGCG
Organism: Anaerolineae bacterium; assembly: GCA_014879345.1. Lineage (GTDB taxonomy): Bacteria > Chloroflexota > Anaerolineae > Promineifilales > Promineifilaceae. The sequence continues at coordinate 8,655 of JACSSI010000020.1, forward strand.
CCGTTGCAGCAGTTCCAGGTTAATAGCAGGTACATTGGGCTGATGGCTGCCTGGCTGGGCCAGCTTTGCCAAATCCGCAGGCGTGTAACCCACCGCGTCAATCTCCCCCTTCTCAATGCCATGCGCAATCACACCCAGCCCGGCCGTTACACTGCTAAAAGTATCAATAGCACGCACCTTGTCTGCCCCAAAAAGCCGGAACAACATCTCATGAAATACCGGAATCTGCGACGAACCACCCGTGCGAATAACGGCATCAATATCACCCGGTTCCAAGCCCGACGCCTGCACCGTCTCCAGCAAATGATCCTCAATGGCGCGAATTTCAGGGCGAATAATGGCCTCAAATTCCGTACGCGTCACAAAATCACGCACATGGAAATCGGGCCCTTCCAGCAAAATCTCCGTGCCGCGTTTTTGTGACAAGACCCGTTTGCTCTCCTCCATCACGTCAAACATTTTAAGGCCGTAGTTGCTGGAAACCAGCGCCAGCAGCATCTCAATCTGGTAACGATGGCGAGCCGTGCGCGCAATATCTTCCAGAATCCGCCGATTTTCGGCGCTTTGCAGTTCCAACAGCTTTTGCCAGTCGGAAAACGAGTCATAAATCCACTGCGGCATGGTGAGCGCTTTGCGCCGGTCGCCGTATTGGGTGCCTTCGCCGAAATGTTTGGGCAGCTTGGCCCGCACCAGCTTCTGGTCGAACACGTCACCGGCCACGGGAATGCCGCCCGTCGCCAAAACTTTACGATTGCCCGGTTCACCCAGGCGCATCACCGTTATGTCAAGCGTACCGCCGCCAAAGTCAAAAATAAGCACATTTTCAGGTTTGTCGATAGTGGTTTCATAACTGTAAGCAGCGGCGATGGGTTCGTATTGGAAGTAGACTTTTTCGTAGCCAGCATGGAAGGCAGCTTGCAGCAGTCGCGCTTGTGCCAGCCGATCATGCTCGGGGTCGCGGGCAAAGCGCACTGGCCGCCCCAGGACGATTCGTTTGAGTTCTTGCCCCACCATCTGCTCGGCGCGAATTTTTACCGTTGACAGGAAAAGGGCGATGAGATTTTCCAGGGAATAGTAGAACTGTCCCACCACTGTGCCGGGATAACTTTCATCACGCAGGCTGGTTTTGACAGAGAGGAACAGCCGCCCCGGCGACAGCACATCGACAAAAGCGTAGGCATCGGTGACGTAATACATGTCGCCGCCGAATATTTCCATCTCCCCAATCCACACCTTGCGCAGTTTGACGGGACGACCGATGTTGTCACTGTAATAGCGATCTATGGCGGCGCGGCCGATGACAATGCCCTGCTCGTTGGTGACGTAGATGGCGGTGGGCAGCACACGCGGGTTGGTGTTAGCAGGGTCGAGAGGGAGAACTTTGACGGTTTGCCCATCATACAGAGCCATACCAGAGTTGGTGGTACCGAAATCCATTCCGACTATCATAGCTAAGAACCTCCTGTAGATTACAAGTTGGTTTTAGGCGAAGGAACGAGTTTAGGGGGAAACCATCATTTTGACAACAGTTTTTTTCAACAAACAAGCACACTTATCATGGCTCAGTGCACGTTCCAGTTTTAAGCCCCAATTCCCTTGATGCAAGCTAACGTATAATCTGGCAGATACTCGCCATAAGTAAGCTGCCAGTTCGCATCTAAATAATCAAGATTTGTGACGCGCCCCCGGCAGTGTGGGCTGCCACAGCCGCAATCCATCTCAAACGGCACCAAAATATCCGTCGTGGCATAGTCATAGGTCAGCTCTTCACCGGGTTGGATGTCACGGCGGGCAATCATGGTGTCATTGTCTGCCCACCAGGTATTGGGATCACAAGAATGGTTCATGTAGCGCTCGTCGCCCTGCTCGTTGACTACCTGCGTGGCGCTGCATTGATAGGCATAGTGCATTAGCTTGTCCTGCTCCGCTTGCGGCATCGCCAACACCTCAGAAATCAGATACATTGGCTCTCCAGGTTCTAGTCGCGATACCACTTCCCCTTGGCGAATCAGCCCTCGTGCTACTAAACCTTTCCCCTGAATGACACCAAAATCTTCTACTTCAACCAATGGGTGTAACATATAAATTTACTCCAGTAATTTTTGGGGTGGATAGGCAGGTGGCGGGTAGCGAGTGGCATATCTGGGAATCACCTGCCACTCGCTACCTGCCACTCAAAACCCAGTTATTCCCACCATGAAATTTTGGGCAAGGTCGCCCAGTTTGGATACGGCGTAGCCGCCTTCTTGCACCAAAACGGTAGGTAAAGCCAGCTTCTTGATGTGCTTGCCAATCTCTTGATAGATACCTTCTGAGAGGGCAAAGGTACAGATGGGGTCTTCGCCAAAGGTATCAAAACCCAACGAGACAACCAGCCAGTTTGGGGCAAATGCCTCAATGGCTTCCAGAGCAGCGTGCAACGTGGTCAGGTACAATTCGTCTGAGGTTTGTTTGGGCAGGGGGAAGTTGGCGATAGTGTCTGGTGCGTGTGGCCCGCCTGTTTCGGCCACGTAACCACAATAATAGGGATATTCAAAAGCAGGGTCGGCGTGCAATGAGGCGAAGAAAATCTCGGGATCGTCCCACACCATGTCCTGTGTGCCGTTGCCGTGGTGGTAGTCTATATCCAGAATAGCGCCCTTGCCCAGTGCCTTGAGCCGATTGGCGGCCAATACGGCGTTGTTGAGGTAGCAGTAGCCACCGCTAAAGCTGCGCCCGGCATGGTGGCCTGGTGGGCGGCATAGCGCGTAGGCCACGTTGGTTTTGCCTTCCAGCACCACCTGAGCGGCTGACAGGGCTGAGGCGGCACTTTGGAAAACGGCCGTTTCCGTTCCCATCCCAATCGGCGCATGTATATCAAAGGCAAACATGCCCCCCAGCACCCGGTCGCCGTTCACGCCAACCCCTCGTGCAAAATACCCGGGGAACACAGACGGATAATAATAACGTCCCTCATGCCGCGCCGACCACTCAGACATGACCCGCAGATAATTCAGCAGTTCCGGCGCATGAACTTGCTCCAATTCTGATATGGAAATAACGGCCGTTGCTGGCTCAAGTTGCACAAAAGGCAGCGCCAAAAGCGCCGCCTTAATCACCTCAATCCGCTCCGCCACCTCTGCATACGGCGTTATCAGGCCATTGTCATACTCAGCTTCAGGGGCATGGAGACCATGCTGTGTGGGATAGAAAACGGGAACAGGGGTTAAGGTCATAAGGCGTAAAAAAACACCCTTACCCCAACCCTCCCCTCCCACCGGGAAGAGCGTTACTTAGCTCCCTTTCCCAAAGGGAGAGGGCTGGGGTGAGGGTGAATATTTAATCCGTTAAAATGCGTGCATCCTCGGCCGTGAACTGCACCTGCACCGCATCGCCAATCGTAGGCCGGAAATCATTTACCATCTGGTTTTGCTCCCGCACCACCAGCGATTCACCCGTTTCCATACGCACCACAAAGCGCGTATCTGTGCCTAAATACATCGCTTGTTCCAGCGTACCCGTAAGCTGGGGCAGCTCCGTACCGTTGGCATTTTGCTCCAGGCGCAATTTTTCTGGCCGAATCGCCAACGTCACCTCATCCCCCGGATAAATGCCATTGGCGCGGTAGACAACACCCACCGCCTGCGAGCCAATTTGCACATTCGCCAAATCCGCCACATGCGAATTAAGCGTGGCGGAGATGAAATTTGTCTCGCCAATAAAATCAGCCACAAAGCGGGTGCTGGGATGCTCATAAATCTCCTGCGGCGTATCCACTTGCAAATAACGGCCGCCATCCATCACCGCAATACGGTCAGACATCGCCAGCGCTTCTTCTTGATCATGCGTCACATACACAAACGTAATGCCCACTTGCTGTTGAAGCTGCTTCAACTCTGCTTGCATGGCGCGGCGCAGTTTCAAGTCCAGCGCTCCCAATGGTTCATCCAGCAGCAGCACCGATGGCTCATTGACCAGGGCGCGGGCTAACGCCACCCGCTGCCGCTGCCCGCCTGATAGTTGATTGGGTTTCCGTCGTTCCAGACCATTTAACTGCACCATATCCAGCGCCGCCTGTACCCGATCTTCCCGTTCTGATTTGGGAACTTTTTTCATTTCCAGGCCAAATTCAACGTTTTTAGCAATCGTTAAATGGGGAAACAAGGCGTAATCTTGAAAAACCATGTTGACGGGACGGTGGTAAGCCGGCACCTTGAGCATGGATTGATTTTTAATGAGAATATCGCCAGAAGTGGCCGCTTCAAACCCGGCCATAATGCGCAAAGTGGTCGATTTGCCACAACCGCTCGGCCCTAATAAGGTGAAAAATTCACCGGCATAGATGCTTAAATCGGCTGGATAGAGCGCATCAACCATGCCGCCATCGGGATTGCGATATTGCTTGGAAATATTACGTAACTCTATGATTGTGTCACTCATCGATCTACCTCCACGGCTGAATTTTTATTGGCTGTGGTGTCCGCACTGCGCAGCCATTCGGCCAAAATAATGATCACACTGGTACCTACAATAATGATAGAACCCAGTGCCAGGACGATGGGCAATTTACGCGGAAACCGGAGCATTGAATACAAGTAAACTGGCAGTGTGGTTTCCGTACCGGTGATAAGCGTGGTCATGGCGTACTCGTCAAATGAGGTAGTAAATGCCACTAAAAACGCCGCCAGTAGGGCCGGTAAGCTGATGGGCAAGGTGACGCGCAGCAGAGTTTGCCAGGGTGTTGCCCCTAAATCCATCGCCGCTTCTTCCAGATTTTTTGAAAAGCCTGCCAAGCGTGCCATCACAATAAGCATACAGGCAGGAATGCTGATGAGGATGTGGCTGGCAGTAATAAGCCCCAGAGATAATTCAAAGCCCATTAAGCTGCGGAACAGGATGAGCAATCCCGCGCCCAAAACGATGGAGGGCATGACCAGGGGAATACTTGAAAGCGCTAACAAGGAATCACGCCAGCGAAAGCGATAGCGCACGATGGCAAAGGCGGCCATCGCCCCCAACAGGGTGGCAAAAAAGGCAGAAACAAACGCTACAATAAAACTGTTGCGGGTTGCCTGCCACAATTCACCAGCGCCCAGCAATTCTTGATACCAATGCCAGGTAAAACCCCGCAGCGGAAAGGCCATCACCGCCGAATCGTTAAAGGACAGGACAAATAGCAAGGCAATGGGCAGATATAAAAAGATAAGAACAAGCGCCAGGTACACATAGCCTGGCAGGTTTCGCAGCCGATTGTTAGTCATAGTTACCTGCCCTTTCTCTGGATATTTTAGAGTATAGGCTGATGAACCCGGCCGGAATCAAGACGATAAGCAGCATGGCCATACTGAGCAAGGCGCCCATCGGCCAATTGAGCGCTCGTGAGAATTGATCCCAGATGATGTTGCCAATCATCACGCCTTCAGGGCCACCAACCAGGGCGGGGGTGACGTATTCGCCCAGGGTGGGGATGAAGACGAAGAGAAAGGCGGCAATGACACCCGGCATGCTTAAGGGCAGGGTGATACGTAGAAAGGTGGCGTATGGTTTTGCCCCTAAATCTGAGGCGGCTTCGAGCAAGTTTGGCTCGATTTGGTTGAGGGCAACAGCGATGGGGAGTGCCGCAAATGGCAGCCACACATAGACGAGGGTTATGATAACGGCCGTTGGTGTGTACAATAAAATCGGCGCAGCTTCATCAATAATTCCCAGCCCTAACAGCACCGTACTCAACAGCCCGCTAGAACCAAGAATTATGCGCCACGCCAACACCCGTAACAAAAAGCTCGACATGGCTGGCACAATCAACAGCATAATCATCAAATTGCGCCAGCGTCCCGCCTGAAATGCCACCACATAAGCTACCGGATAAGCGGCCACCACAGAAAGCGCCGCAACCACAAAAGCCATCCACACAGAACGCAGCAGCAGCCGGTGGTATGATGGTGTTTCGATAAACTTGCGATAATTCTCGAAGGTAAACTCCCACTCTCGCCAGTTAAACGCCTCTGTGCGAAAGGTCATAAGAAACATCAGGAGCATCGGTAGCAGCATAAATAGAACCAACCATATCCAGGTTGGTCCTATCAAGCTGCCTAATAAACTACGAGGGATAGCAGACTCTTTATTTGTCGTTCTTGAGTTTGTGACTGGATGGGTCACTTGATTGACATAATCGCTCACTGGCTGGCTTTAACCTCGTTCCAAATGGCACTAAATTGTTGGCGTTGTTCTTCAGTGAGAGGTTGATAAAACACAGTCTCGTTAAAGAATGAATCAAAATCAGAAACATTCAAAAGCTCAATGACCTTTTCATCAATCATAGGAATGGCATCAAAGTTGCTCACGCCATACCAAAAATCATTTGCCATATTGGCTTGTGATTGTGGATCAAGGGCGGCGTTTAAAAATTCATACGTGCGGTCAATATTTTTAGCTTTACTGCCGATGGCGTAACCGCACATCCAGCCAATGCGCCCTTCAACGGGGTCTATATAACTCACATCATACCCTTCGTCAGTCAAGTAACCATAGGCATCTTGCCAGGCGCCAGCCACAACCCACGCATCCCCAGAAGCTGGTAGATCATAGGTTTCTGTGTAATCAACCCAATAGTTGAGCAAATTAGGACGCAGCGCAATGAGTTGTTGTTTCACTGCTTCATTTTGTTCGGGTGTGGTATTCCAGGGATCAAAACCCAAAGACAAGGAACCAATAATGAAAGCCACATCACTGGCATCGATCATGGAGACACGCCCTTCATATTGAGGATCCCAAAGATCAGACCAGGAATCAGGCACATCCTGCACCAGATCGTTTCTAACTAAAATAGATTCATATCCCCAGTCCCATGGAATGAAATATTGCTCGCCATTGAATTGACCCAGCTCTTTTAGCTCATCCGGTACGCCGTCCCAGTTAGTCAACCGTGACGTATCAATTGGCTGCACCAATCCCTGATCGACATATAACCCCCACCATGAACGGCAAGGGTGTACAAGGTCTGCTTCAACCCCGGCTTGCATACGCGCCAGCGCTTCAGAATCGTCGCCAAAGAAGCTGTATTCCAGCACATCATTTATAGTTTCACCGTATTTTTCGGTGAAGGGCAGAAAATATTCTGGGTATTCTGTGGCTTCATAACCAGTCCATTCCAGGATAAGTAAGGGTTCATTACTCTCAGCGTCAGGTGCTGAAGCGGCATTACAGGCGGTGAGGAACAGGGCAACTAACGTAAATGGGATGAGCAAAAATAATTTACGGTAAAAAATGTTCAAAACGATTAATTCTCCCTTATGATGCCAGTTACAAAAATCAGGGGCTGAATAAATGATTTAGCCCCTGAGCAGAGTGTGCTTTTCTGATTTTGCGTAACTAAGAATCACTATGTAATTTCACTGTAAAAACACACCATTTACCCGGTTAAACCAGAGAAAGATTGTCATTTTGTGTCTTTGCAGTGAGTTGTTACGATTTTATAAAGAAGTTCACGCCTTAACCTTTGGTATGCTAGTTTACTGCGTGTTAGTGCATAATTTTACCACAATACTATAACAGCTAGATTTTACGCCATTTTGACAGTTATTTTACAGTTCTGAAAAAAGAATTATGATAGAGCGAAATTTGGAATTTAGTGCATTGGAGCGTGAATGGAATATAACCAAAGTGTCCTTTTGATAGGGAATAAATCACTGACTTCTGCTGACTTTTTGTCTTTGTTATCTTGGGCCGGTTTTGTGGTGGATGTGTTGCAAGGTGATGAAGATTTGCTCAAGCAGATTGCAGAAATTTCGCCGGAGATTCTGGTGGTGGATGTTTCGATAAACCCGGCAAGTACTCGAGCGTTGTTGCAGGAGTTTCATGATGTGGGCTTTAACATTCCGGTGTTGTTGGTGGGGGAAGGCGGCCCATTGGAGCGTGCTTTGGCGCTGGACAGAGGTGCGGATGATTATGTCAATAAACCGTTTAATGAGACGGAGTTAATTTCCCGGATTCGGGCGGTGCTGCGGCGCAGCCAACGGCCGTTTCAGTCTTTAGGCGGCTCTCATCGGTTAGAGTGTTATGAGCTTAGTATCGACAGGCTGTCTCGGCGGGCATGGGTGGGGGACGACGAGGTTATTTTAACGCCTAAAGCCTTTTCCGTTCTCGAGTATTTGATGATTCATCCAGACCAATTATTGACCCGTGATACCCTGTTAGATGCCATTTGGGGTTGGGAATCCCTGGCTGGCATTCGGGCAGTCGATACGCGCATATTTGAGCTTCGTAAGGCATTAAACGATACACGTGGCAGTCCTCGTTTTATTGAAACAGTGTCAGGCATGGGCTATCGCTTTGTG
>JACSSI010000676.1 GCA_014879345.1 Anaerolineae bacterium
AGGCTGGCTCGATGTCATGCCCGAAACCCTCATCCCCCAAATCAGCCAGGATGGCAACATCTACTCCGTACCCGTCAACATCCATCGCGCCAACGTCCTCTGGGCCAACCCCACCGTTCTCACAGACAACGGGCTAGAAATGCCCGCCACCCTGGACGAATGGTTTGCCGCCATGGACACCCTGCAAGCCAATGGCATGGAAGCCCCATTAGCCCTTGGCGAACAGTGGACTGCCATGCACCTCTTTGAAACCATCCTGCTCGCCTCCATGGGGCCAGATGCCTACAACGCCTTATGGACAGGCGATGGCGACTGGAGCAGCCCCGAAGTAGCCCAGGCCATCGCCGACTACGAAAAAGTCCTCAGCTACACCAACAGCGACGCCTCCGCCCTAAGCTGGCAAGATGCCGGTCAAATCGTCATCGACGGCGATGCCGCCTTCAACGTCATGGGCGACTGGCAAGAAGGCTTCTTCCGTGAACTGGGCGCAGTCCCCGGCGAAGGATACGTCTGGGCACCCGTGCCTGGCACTGCTGGCAACTTCCAATTCCTGTCCGACAGTTTCGTGCTGCCAGTTGGCGCACCCCATCGTGATGCCGCCATTGCCTGGTTGACCGTCGCTGGCTCCAAAGAAGGCCAAGACGCTTTCAACCCCGTCAAAGGCTCCATTCCGGCTCGCAGTGATGGCGATGTTGCCCTCTACGGCGAATATCTGCAATCCGCCATGAACGACTGGGCCAACGACAACGTCGTGGGTTCCTTGACCCACGGTGTGGTTGCCAACGACAGTTGGAAATCTGAAATTGACACCGCCCTCGGCCTCTACCTGGCTGGCGGCAATGCCACAGACCTGCAAAATGCCCTGATTGCCGCCGCCGGTGGCGCAGATCAAACAATGATCGAAGCCGCCCCCGAAGAAGCTATGATGGATGTTTCCGGGCCAGTTGAAGTCTTCTCCTGGTGGACAGGTGGCGGTGAAGCCGCTGGTCTGGAAGCCATGATCGAAGTCTTCAGCGAAATGTACCCAGACGTAGAATTCCAGAACGCCGCCGTCGCTGGTGGTGCTGGCACCAATGCCCGCGCCGTCCTCGCCACTCGCCTCCAAGCTGGTGACGCCCCAGACAGTTGGCAAGGTCACGCCGGTCAAGAACTCATCGGCACCTACGTCGCCGCAGACCAACTCGAACCGCTGAACTTCCTCTACGACGAAAACGGTTGGCTCGATGTGATGCCCGAAACGCTGATTCCGTTGATTTCGGCTGACGGCAACATCTACTCCGTGCCTGTCAACATCCATCGCGCCAATGTGCTGTGGGCCAACCCGGCCGTACTTGAAGAATACGGCGTGGACATGCCCACCACTCTGGACGAATGGTTTGCTGCTATGGATGCCCTGCAAGCGGCCGGCATGGATGCCCCACTCGCTTTGGGTGAACAGTGGACTGCTTTACATCTCTTTGAAACCGTTCTGCTCGCTTCCATGGGGCCTGATGCCTACAATGGGTTGTGGGACGGCACCAATGATTGGAGCGGCCCCGAAGTAACCCAGGCATTGGAAGATTTCGCCAAGGTTCTCACCTACACCAACAGCGATGCTTCTGCTCTGAGTTGGCAGGATGCTGGTCAAATTGTCATTGATGGCGACGCCGCCTTCAACGTCATGGGCGACTGGCAAGAAGGTTTCTTCCGTGAACTGGGTTCCGTGCCCCAAGAAGGTTACACCTGGGCGCCTGTGCCCGGCACGGCCGGCAACTTCCAATTCCTCTCCGACAGCTTCGTGCTGCCGGTAGGCGCTCCCCATCGTGATGCTGCCATTGCCTGGCTGACCGTCGCTGGCTCCAAAGCTGGACAAGATGCATTCAACCCCGTCAAAGGCTCCATCCCTGCTCGCAGTGATGGCGATGTGGCTCTCTACGGCGAATATCTGCAATCCGCTATGGATGACTGGGCCAGTAACAATGTGGTCGGTTCTTTAACCCACGGTGTGGTTGCCAATGACAGTTGGAAATCGGAAATCGACACCGCTATGGGTCTGTTCCTGGGCACTGGTGATGTGGCTGGTTTCCAAGAGGCTTTGGTAAATGCTTGCGCCGCTTCTGGCGCTTGCCAATAATTGATTAATGTGGAGACGCCCCGGTGGGGCGTCTCTATACCAACAAAATAAAGAAATAAGGGGCGGTTCACGAACCGCCCCTACACGGAATACTCTCTTTTCAAAATATCCCATAACCAGCGGCAGTTGAGCCTATCGAAGCCAAAGCGGCATGTTTGCCAAGCCCGCCTTTGCCTTCGACAAGCTCAGGCGACGGCTAGTTTACAAAATCAGGACGCCTTATGCGAAGCAAAAAAATAGACAAGGATACGATTCTCGCATTTTTTCTTGTCCTACCCTCAATCTTGGCCGTTTTCGTTTTTATCTACGGCTTCATCTTTTGGTCGGTACGGGTCTCGCTCAGTGATTGGGTGGGGTTGATGCCCAATTATGATTGGGCGGGGCTGCAAAACTACATCACTCTATTCCAAGACCCCCGTTTTCACATTGATATTCGCAATACAGTCATTTTTACGGTGTTATTTGTGGGGGGATGTCTTTTCCTGGGTCTTATGCTCGCCATTTTGCTGGATCAGGGCTTGCGCGGTGAAAACTTTTTCCGCAGTTTGTTTATCTTTCCGATGGCGATTTCTTTTATTGTGACGGGTGTGGTCTGGCGTTGGCTGATGAATCCGGCCATGGGCTCCCGCATGAGTGGTCTTAATTTGCTGTTTAGTCAATTTGGCCTGGATTTTCTCGTCAATAAGTGGCACACAACGCCGGACTGGGGCATTGCCGCGATTGCCATCCCTGCCATCTGGCAGATGTCTGGGTATACGATGGCGTTGTACTTGGGCGGCCTACGTGCGGTGCCTGATTCGCTGCGTGAAGCGGCGCGGGTTGATGGCGCCTCAGAAATTTTAATTTATCGCAAAATTGTTTTGCCGTTGTTATGGCCGGTAACGTTAAGTGCGGTGATTATTTTAGGCCATATGTCGTTGAAGGTGTTTGATTTAATTATTGCCGTCGCTGGCAAGCAGGTGGCGCTGGATGTGCCTTCGATTTATATGTGGACAATGACGTTTGACGGTCAATTTTATGGCCGAGGCGCTTCGGTTGGTATTCTGTTATTGATTAGTGTAGCGGTTTTGGTGATTCCTTATCTATACACCTCACTGCGAGAGGAGTCAACCTTATGACCGCCCGTGCATTAAGTCGTGGTGAAAAATCGAGAAGACGTGTCCCGACCCGCGCCTGG
>JACSSI010000677.1 GCA_014879345.1 Anaerolineae bacterium
AATGACATCAACAATCTGGAAGCGAACACCCGCATTAAACTGCATCTGACTGCCGCCAGCGTTCATCGCGCCTATCAAAATAGCGGCTGGAATAACACCCAACGGGTTCGTTTTGGCTAACAAGGCAATGGTAATGCCATCAAAACCAAGACCTGCGTTAAATCCAGGCTGATAGCGACCAACCACACCAAGCGTCTCCACAGCACCACCCATACCAGCCAGAAAACCACTAAACGCCATCGTCATAATAATAACCGTGCCAACCTTGATGCCAGCGTACAAGGCGGCCGATGAGTTCAAGCCAGTGGTACGAATCGCGTAACCCATTGTCGTTTTATACAGCAAATAGTAAGTCACCACCGCCATAAAACAAGCAAATAAAAAGCCAATCGGAATGAAAGTCCATGTGGGAATAACGGCCGTTTCCAAAATTGCTGGTGTCCGCGCAATAATACCCTCATCTTTCCAGGGGCCGTTGGACAAATAATCCGTCAGATTGATGGCGATATAGTTCAGCATAATCGTGGTAATGACTTCATTGGCTCCCGTGTATGCTTTCAGCACACCTGCAACCGCCGCCCACAAAGCACCAGCCAAACTACCCCCTAACAGCGCCAGTGGCATGTGGATAATGAACGGAAGGCCATCAAAGGCAAACCCGATATAGCCAGCCACAATAGCACCGAGTAGCAGCTGACCACTACCACCAATATTGAACAACCCTGCCTTAAACGCAAAAGCGACCGCCAAGCCAGCAAAAACCAGTGGGGTCGCCTTTTCCAACGTGCGCTGAATCGCTTGCGGGCTACCAAAAGCACCTTTTATAAGCGCTGAATAAGCCACTATGGGATTAGATCCGGAAATCCAAATAATAATCGCCCCGATTAACAAGGCGAGCACAATCGACAGCGTGGGTACACTCACCGCCTTCCAGGTACGATCCCATGTCCGAGCCAACCAATTGGTGGAACTCTCGGTTTTGTCTTCTTCTTCTGTCGCCATAGTGATTTTCCTATTTTGAGAAGCTGTGAACCGTTTTTAGCACTCCCACCCTAAAAAATATGGGGTGAGCCTAATGGCTCACCCCATACACTACATACTGACTAACAACTAGTAACCAGTCTCGATGGAACCATCATTCAAACCAGCTTCAATCTCAGCCAACTTGTCCTTGACTTCTTGCGGAATTTGATCTTCGAAATCGTGGAAAGGAGCTAAACCAGTCTGACCAAAAAAGTTGCCACCGGGCAAACTGCCATCTTTGGACAAAGATACCAGTTCAAAAACACCGGGGGTGATCAGCTTCATCGCACTAGAAACCAAACAACTGTGTGCTTCTGGCACAGTTTCCCATTGGTCAGAATCTACACCAATGCAGAAAGCACCATCAACACCAGCCGTCTCAATCAAAGCGCCATTACCGGTTTTACCACCAGCACCAAAGACAACATCTGCACCCTGGTCAATCGCTTGTTTGGCTGTGGTTGCGCCCCACTCCGGGTCAGTGAAAGCGACATCCATACCACCTGGGTGGAATGTGGAGATCAAGTTGATGTCAGGATTGATGTATTTTGCGCCACCTTCATACCCTTCTTTGAAAGCGACAACGGGCGGAACCAAATCCGTACCCAACACGGCAGCGATGGTATCGCTTTCAGTGAGCATGGCGGCCAAAGCACCAGCCTGGAATCCAGCTTTGTCTTCAGGGAAGAGGAGGCCAGCAAGGTTATCCATTACTTCACCCTGGAATTGATCAACACCAATGAAATCAATGTCAGGGTATTTGGCGGCAGCAGCAGCAGTTGCTTCGGTCAAAGCAAAACCAACGGTCACGATGACATCGTAGTTTTGACCAGCAAAGAGGTCGATGTTTGCGCCATAATCTTTGGCATCGCCAGTTTCAATGTACTCAACTTTAGCCCCTAATTCTGTGCCAGCTTGCTGTACACCTTCCCAGGCGGATTGGTTGAATGATTTATCATCAACTTCGCCAACATCCGTTACCAAACCTACACAAAAGACATCATCTGATGAGCAGTCTGCTTCTTCTGCGGCTTCTTCAGCACCACCACCACCGCAAGCAGCCAGCAGCATAGCCAAAACAATGAACAAGGTCGTGAAAAGTAAAACTGATTTTTTCATATTTGTCTCCTAAAATGTTCTCCATCCTTAATTTGAAATATTTCAATCAAGAAAGATTGAATGTTTTCTAGTAGATAACAAAAGGAAGTTTAATTTAAACTTCCTGTCGAATATCTATAGAATACTACGTTTTGATTTAAGAGGATTCGGCGATAGCATCACCTCCATTGGGGGGAGTTCATCACATTTATCTTTTTAAGGTAAATCTCCTTCGTCTGATTATATAGGATTACGTTTCAATCGCAATAATTTCGATTCTGCCCGAAATAGTGTCATACCGCTACTTTCCTAAAAGTCGTCTTCTCTTTTGACCAACAGGGATGGTGCGTTTAACGGCGTTGGCTTCTTCTCTCCGGTTTCTGCGTGATCTTCGATGAACTCTAACGTTTTCTGCCAAACCTTTTTGTGAATCGCTTCTACTGGGCGCATCAGTTCATGTCCAGCCTGTGGGAAAAACTTCATCTCTTTATCGGCCGTTGCCAATTTTTGGAACAACTTCTCTACGAAAATCGTGTTTACGGCCGGGTCTGTACCACCCTGGAAGATAATGACTGGCTGGTGAATTTTTGACCAGAGTTTGCGTCCAAACACTCCCATCTTGCGCATTTCATCAACGCTGTCCATAGGCAGACGAGTGGCTTCGACTAACCAGTCTTGTAATTCTGGGTTATCCACATCAATCGTTGGATCAAAATCTGTTACCCGTGCAATAAAAATGTCACGGTCTACCTCTCTGCGTTTTAATGGGTAAAACCAGGGCATGATGTAACGGCCAAAAGATGCCATTTTGATGCGCCAATCTGGTACATCGTATAAAGGCGCCATCAAGATGAGGCCACATACCTCGTGCGGATATTTATGAGCAAGATAGGCCGCTGATACGGCTCCCATGGAATGACCGATAATGAAAATCTGGTCATACTCTTTTTGTAACATGTTGAACGCTTCTTCTGCTGCAGCCAACCAATCTTTCTTGCCATAACCATGAATCTGAAAGGGTAAATTGCCATGACCGGGCATCAATGGGCAATGGATGGAAATGCCCTGTTCTGCAAAATATTTCCCCATATCACGGGAACTGACAGGACTGCCCATATAACCATGCAGCATCAAGATAACAACACCTTCCCA
>JACSSI010000678.1 GCA_014879345.1 Anaerolineae bacterium
GGCACGAATGGCTTCTTCCTGATCCAGTAATGCGGCTGCTTCACCGATGGTTGTCGGCGGCGACTGCAACAGCGCGAATGCATTTTGTTGAGGCTGTTTGTCTGTCCAGACAACCGCTAAGACACAGATAGCAAGAACGGCCGTTGGCACGGCCACCACCCAGGCCACACGGACATGACTCCGAAGACAGCGAATCCCTTGCCACCACGCCCGCACATACGTAATCGGCACCGCAATCGGCATCAGAACGAACAAGGTTGCGGTGTAGGCAAACAGCAGCATTCCCAACACAGCAAAGGGAATATAGCGCCACCCCTCGACCAAATCTTCCCAGGACAGATTGACTAGGCTGCGCCAAATATCTTGAGAAATCTCGCTGATAATTGATCCGGACTGGGCTATCAACGGAATGATGTAAAACAAAAGCCAGACGCTGACATAAATTCCCACCAAAAGCAGCAGCGTCAGCCCAGCCACACGCAAACCACTCAGGATCGACTCCCGCTCGTTAATTCTGCGATCCAACAACGTCCACAACAGCGTCAAAATACCAGCGACCGCGATAAGCAAAACAAAAGTAACGGCAGGAGTAGCTTGCTGAATGAGGAAAAAACGAACAGCCAGGATGAGCATCAGTGGCCCCTCAACCCCATAACCCAAGACAAACAATTTACCCGGCTCTCGCCGCAGCAATGTTGCTCCCAAAATAACGGCAAGTAAGGGGATGAGCGCCAGAATAGTGCCGTAAACGAGAAAGCTAACTGGAATGGTGCCTGCCTGAACGGCCGTTACCAGTTCTGGCAGCAGCGTTGGCGCAAAACCAAACAGCATGAATGCCAAAAAAATGGTATTCCACGACCAAAATAACAAATGTGCCCACATGTTTTTGTTTTTTAATTTTTTCATTTTCATCCCCATTTACATTAGACTACGGCGCTAAATTAGCAGCCACTGTCTCTTTTAATGCTTCATAAAATGCTGTCACATTTGCAGCATCAGGCTCGACCGTCTCATCAAACAAAACAGAGACCAACACCCAACGGTCTCGTTCTGGTGCCAGGTCTGCCCAAATGCGAGTCGCGTAATCATCGGTAATTTGGTTGGACGACTGGAACCAATAGGTGGCGGATAACAAACTGTGATGATTGCCATCCCCCAACGTTACAAAACGCACTGGAATTTGCCCGTCAACCAGATGCGTTCGTGAATCATCTACCGAAAGGCCATACACCTCAAAGCAGCGTTCCGGGCGATGGTGCGCTCGCCATGTCGTGCTGGTGATCAAAATCATCGTGCCGCTAAGTTCTCCCCACTGGAAGCGCTGTCGGTAAGCGGATTCGGCTCCGTCACGGGTCAGCCATGCCAGTTCGTCCGGTTTTAAAGGCAAAGCTTCCGTATGCAGCGTATCCGGGAACGCCCACGCCACCGAAGCCTGAGTTAATCCAGTTTCCGGGCGCGGCGCATAGGCAACAATCATGAGAACAAGAACCAGAATAAGGAACGGTGCTAACCAGCGAGTCGGAGGTGTGTCAGGCGCATCCGTTTCTGGCGTCACACGGCTTGGCTCTGGTAAACGACGCAGCAGCCAGACACCAACCGCACATGCCAGGCCGAAACCCAAAATCCCCAATGGCACATGCAGCATTTCAGCCAACAAGTTCCACCCCAAAACGGGACCGGTTACAGTGAGAATGGCAACGCGCAACAGATTAACGATGAAAAGCAGCCCCGCCATGAACAAGGCAATGAATCCTAAACGAAGGGATAACGGCCGTTTTTCTATCCAGGTTGCTGCCAACAAAAACAAGAGACCCGTCCACAAGCTTTTGACACCACTGCATGGCAAATCCACCTTGGATACGCCATTCTCAAACACCAAAATGGTATCAACTCCCACACTCTTTACCCCGGCTGCTAACAGCCCATGCTGTACCAAATAAGCGGTAAAAATACGCATGGGATAGCCGATAAAGGTCTGCATATGTTCCCCAAACGGCAGCACACCCACAAAAAGCAGCGCGATAGGGAAACCTTGCCGCCACCGTGCTGGCGATACCCAGAAGCCCAACAAACCATAAGTTGCCAGGCCAAAGATAGAGGCTGATAAGGTATTGACATCCAGAAATCGTTCCGTCAATAAAAAGAGAACGCTCCCGCCTACGGCCAGCAAGAATGGCAGTTTATGAAACTGCGGTGCGTTCAAAAAGGGGAATGGTAAATGCTCTTGCCATACCTGGTAGACGAGCAGCAAGACAAGACCCACCAGCAAAATCTGGTTCGTGCGAAAATCCTCACGCGTAAAAATGACCCCAAAATAGCCATACAATGGCCGATACAGGTAAAACCATAACCCCCCGATCATGATATTCAGGACAAGCGGGCGCAAAAATTCACCACGATGCTCTGAGTCGTGGAACTGTGCCAACCATTTATCAAGTGATGTCATATCAATACTAGCCTAATCAAGATTGGTTAAGGGCTGGATAACGGCCGTTTGCTATGCCCTGCTTGATGGAGAAAAACCAGAGGGTACACTGCTGTCAGGTCATAAAACGAAAGAGGGCAGATGCCATACCTGCCCTCTCAAGATATTCTATTAACAATGCAAATCCTGTCGAAATATCTTCAAACTGATTGTCAAGGCATTGGTATTTCTCTACACTTGTTAATGTTGCAAATTTCTTTTACGGATGATTATCATCGTCATTCCTATTAGAATGACTAATAAGAATGCGAATAAAATCACCGAATTCCAAACAGTATTAGCCGCGTTTGTGGAGGCTTCGGCAAATGATTCTAGATTAACGGCCGTAGGCGTTCCCGGTGCCAAAACAAAGGGAGAAAAATTGTTCACCCCACTCATAGTCACAGAAAGATTCGAGCCACTAGCTACTCGTGACTGAAAGACACCTGCATCCTCCCATCCTGGAGCAGTCCAATGATAAGCAAGCATAGTTTCAGGGTTCAGTCCATTCAATTCATTCGGTAAATAATGGAAAGTAACAGTCGTTAAGATGCCATCAGGGGCTTGAATATCGAAACATCTTCGCACTGATTCTCCAGAAAAAGTGGTGCATTCCTTATTCCCAGCAATGGAAACTGTGACATTATTCATCACCGCTGCTGGTGACATATCAACACCATAATATGGCTTGGTTGCGCCAATGTTGAGGAAACTGGTCGGTGTATTTGCCGGAAGCGTTGCAATCGTTTGAATGAGCACACCATGATTCTTCACCTTACCTGCTGCATTTAAAGAACCACTGCTTT
>JACSSI010000679.1 GCA_014879345.1 Anaerolineae bacterium
CCACTGCAAAAACTCGATGGATTCTCCGTTGGGGCCGGTGAAGAAGGCGATAGTGGCGTCAAAGTTGTTCCCAGTTAATCTTTTCGGTGTCATTGTTACTTCATAGCCTGCTGTGCGCACGTGGTTGATGGCTTGTTCAACGTTGTCTACGCTGATGGCGATGTGTGTGAGCGGATCATTCGCTGCTGGGCTGCCTGGGAGTGGCGTATCTGCTTCCGGCTCAAATAATTCGATGAAGGTGTTATTGCCTACAGCAAACAAGGCAATTTTATGGTCGGTGGGGACCCAATATTTGAGGGATAATCCCAGTATGTCTCGGTACAGGTTGAGGGATGCGTCCCAATCCCGTGTTTGAATGGCGATGTGATGAATACCTTGGATGGAAAACGGCCGTTCTGCCATTTAATATCATTCCTTTAGTTTTACAGGTCTCCGTCTTTGTAAAAGTTGAAACTTTTCTGCAAACCGAACACATCACAATAAAAGTGTTCAGTGTCTGTTGAATTAGTAGACATAATGCAAATGTGAGTAAGTTGTTTTATCATGCCTGACCTAGTTTGCTGGAAATTGATTTAGACTTCATTATATCCATCAAATTGAACAGGGTCATAATTTGTAACATGACCTTGCCATGACTTCCTTCACTGTGAGGCTGACAACTGATTGGCTATGATTTACGTATAACTTGTAACACGAAAGATAAAGTTTGTCGCTTTGGTTAGTTTCTGACACAGATTATGTCTGTTACGAGTATGGTAATTTTGCTGAACGAATAAACAACTGGAGGTTGTCATGAAAAGCAAAAAAAGTGAAGGTTTAGTCGGTGGTTTGATTTTGATTGGGATTGGCCTGGTCGCCTTATTGGCTCAATTTGTTGATTTCATTTCGTGGGAGAGTTTTGGGATTTACTTTGTATTGTTACTGGGTGTTGTCTTTTACATCTGGGGTATCTTAGGGCGTGAAGCCGGGTTGATGATTCCTGGCGGCATTTTAACGGGTATTGGTGCAGGGATTGTCGTGTTGGTCAATAATTTGATACCGGCTGGTATTGAGGAAGGCGGTTTGTTTTTGGTGATTTTTGGTTTAGGTTGGGCTTCCATCACGGTGATGACGGCCGTTTTCACTCATGAAACGCAGTGGTGGCCTTTGATTCCTGGCGGCATCATTGGTTTTGTAGGCCTGGCGGTGATGTTTGGTGGTGTGTTCATGAACTTGCTAAAGACAGTGGCTGTTTTCTGGCCGGTGATCCTTATCATCGTAGGCTTGGCAGTTATTTGGCAAGCGAGAAAGCCGAGAGAGAAATCACCCAGAGAGTTATAAAATTAAACGGCCGTTTGCAAGCATTTTTTACCTCCCGGAAGTCCAGAACTTCCGGGAGGTTTTTGTTTTAGCTGACAGAATTCACCGACAGATCAGATTTAACTCAGGCAGCTTCTTGTATTAACCTGGAAGAAACATTAACAAAATCTGAGATATATATTGACAAAACATGGATATGTTGTATTATTCCTTCATGTCACGCGGAAATTCGTCCGCAAAAATATAAAAATGTTTGACAAAAGGAGAACAACAATCATGAGTCGTTTAACCAAAAGTATCGTACTGACCGTGTTAATTTTAGTTTTAGCCGTGCCCTTCGTTTTTGCTGATAACCATGAAAGTACCATCGTGGATATCGCTGTAGGCAGTGAAGATTTTGAAACCTTGACCGCCGCCGTCGTGGCTGCTGGCCTGGATGGCGCATTGTCCGGTGGCAGTTGGACAGTTTTTGCCCCAACTGATGCAGCTTTTGCCAAGTTGGGATTGGATGCCAGTAATATTGGCAGCGCTTTTTCTAAAGCAGAATTGACCGACATCCTCCTGTATCATGTCTTGACTGCGCCTGTCAGCTCTGCTGAAGCCAAAGCCAACCAGGGTGATATTGTGATGGGTAATGGCAAAATTGCTGGCCTGAAATATTTTGATGGCAGTCTGTATATAAATGATGATTCCAAGGTGGTTGCTCCCGATGTGCAGGCCTCCAATGGTGTGATTCATGTAGTTGACACTGTTATTCTGCCGCCATGGCCGCGCACTGAAGCAGCTCCGGAAGGGGATGCAGGTAGTGGTGAAGCATCTGGCAGCACAATTGTAGACATCGCTGTGAACGACGGCCGTTTTGATACCTTAGTCGCTGCCGTAATTGCAACTGACCTGGCTGGTGCGCTATCTGATGGTAGTTGGACAGTTTTTGCACCGACCGACGCGGCTTTTGCTAAACTGGGTTTGGACGCATCTAACATTGCTGATGCCTTCAGTAAAGAAGAGTTAACCGACATTTTGCTCTACCATGTATTGACAGCGCCAGTTAGCTCTGAAGAGGCGAAAGCCAATCAAGGCGACATTGTGATGGGTAATGGCAAAATTGCAGGTCTCAAATATTTTGATGGCAGCCTGTATGTCAACGATGATTCCAAAGTCATTATCAAAGACATCAATGCAGACAATGGTGTCATCCACGTTGTTGACACAGTTATCCTCGGCCCCTGGCCTCGTAGTGCAGAATAAAAGCAATTCCGGTTTGTAGTGACTGCTTTAGCGGTCAGAAGATGAATGAGACGGTCTGGTGAAAGCCAGGCCGTTTTTTTATTTGAAGATGATGTGGCCGCCGCCGCGGGTGGGCATTTGGATGCTGCCTAGATTTTGCAGCCCGGTGGTGTGGAACAGCTTGATCTGTTGGTGGTTGTTAGCGGGAGTGTGCCAGTAAATTTCTGAGAAGGCCCACTCTGTGGTGAACCATTTCTGCAAGAGGATCAGCAAGGTTTTGTCCAGGTTTTCAATTGTCCAGAACCGGACGAGGGCGCTGTGGGAGGGAACGGCTGTCAAAACGGTCACTGAGCCTGTCGAAGTGTCCGTTTTGACAGCTGTTTCCCATTCAGGGTTATCCGCCAAAATCTCTGTGAAGGGTTTGATGTAGATACAACCTAAACAGGTATCCTCTGCCGGATTGAGTACCGTGAAGGTGAAGGCGATGCGTTTTTGGTGTTCGTCCCAGTGCCACTTTAGGTCTTCCAGGTTTTCAGCCAGTGTAAAATCATCGCTGGGCCAGGGGCTGCCGCTCCACAAACGCAGCATTTCTTTACTGCTCATCAGAGCGGCGTAATCCAAAGCTACATGTGCCGGGGTTAATGGGCAAATGACAAAGGCATCGGTTTGCAGGCTTTCAGGGACTTGTTTGTTTTCTGGATAAAAGGGCATCATAGATTTTCTGCGAAATGGCGCATGGCTT
>JACSSI010000680.1 GCA_014879345.1 Anaerolineae bacterium
TCACCAGTATTGGCAATAACGTGGTGGTAGAAAACAGTGAGATTGAGCATTCAATGGTGCTGGAAAACTCCCATATTTCAGACATTGAAGCCCGCATCCAAGATAGCCTCATTGGCCGGGATGTAACCATCCAGCGGTCGCCCATCAAACCCAAGGCACTCAAACTAACCTTAGCCGATCACAGCAACGTCGGCATACTTTAGTCGGTTAGTCGGTTAGTCGGTTAGTCATGTAGTCGATGGCTACCCAACTATTTGCCTAACCCACTACCAGACTATCTGACTACCTGACTACCTGACTAGGAGACTATTTATGGCCGACTTTGCGCCTTTTGCCCAACGAATGCAGGCTGACCGGCAGCCTCAAGTATTTATTGATACCTTTGCAGATTATTATGAGCAGCTTGTGGCTGGTGAGACGGGCATGATTCCAGAATCGAGCATTCAGCCAGTGAAATCCGTGCCGGATGTGGAGACCTTTCCCGCTAAACAGGCTTTATTGGGAAAAAGGGCGATGCGGAAAACGGCCGTTATCAAACTAAACGGTGGTCTGGGCACAAGCATGGGGCTGGAACGGGCTAAATCTCTGCTGTCTGTGAAAGATGGTCTCACCTTTCTTGACGTAATTGCGCGTCAGAGCATGAAAGCCAACGTCCCCCTCGTGCTCATGAACAGCTTTGCTACCGAGCAAGACTCCTTGCGCGCATTGCAAAATTACAACGATTTAAACCGCCGTACCGTACCGTTGAGCTTTGTCCAGCATCGACAGCCCAAAGTCACCCAGTTTGATTTCAGTCCGGCCGTGTGGCCGCAAAATTCCGATCTGGAATGGTGTCCCCCTGGACATGGTGATATTTATGCCGCCCTCATCACGCGCGGCACATTATCCGCCTTGACATCACAAGGGTATGAATATGTGTTTGTCTCCAATGCAGATAATTTGGGGGCGGTGCTGGATTTAGCCATTTTAGGCTACGTCGTTGAAAACAAAATCCCCTTTCTCATGGAAGTGGCCGACCGCACCGAGATGGACAAAAAAGGTGGGCACCTGGCACAGCGTCCAGACGGGCAGCTTGTTTTGCGTGAATCGGCACAATGTCTGGAAAGTGATAAGGTCGCGTTCCAGGATGTGACACGGCATAAATATTTCAATACCAACAATCTGTGGATCCACCTGCCCACATTGTCTCAACTGATGGATGGACGGGGTAACAAATTGGGCTTGCCCATGATTCGCAACAGCAAAACAGTAGACCCGCGCGACCCGGATTCAACGCCAGTCTACCAGTTGGAAACCGCTATGGGTTCTGCCATCGCCGTATTCCAGGATTCGCAGGCCGTGCGTGTGCCGCGCACCCGCTTCGCTCCCGTCAAGAAAACAGACGATTTGCTGGCGGTGCGTTCTGATTCGTACACGCTCACCGCTGCTTTCCACGTGGAGCCAGCCAAAGAGCGTCGGTATGATGATCTGCTGGTGTCTCTAGACCCGGCTTATTTCGCATTTGTGAATGATTTAGATGAACGGTTCCCCTTTGGCCCGCCATCCCTTGTGAACGCCCACAGCTTTGTTGTTGAAGGAGACTTCCGCTTTGGCCGCGATGTGGTGTGTAAAGGGGATGTGCGCCTCATTAACGAGAGCGGTTCCCGCCAATTCATTCCGGATAACACAGTCTTGCAAGGTGTGGTTGTGTATTAAGGCAGAAACGGCCGTTCTCTGCTTATCAGCAAAAATGTTGTGAAAACTGTCACCCGAATCTCCTGAGGTTGTGCTAAAATTGAGCCATGACAAAGCAGCTAACAATCATCGGTGGTGGTTTGGCAGGCACGGAAGCAGCCTGGCAAGCCGCAGAACTTGGCCTAAACGTTCACCTTTACGAAATGCGCCCTCGGCGTGAAACCCCCGCCCACGTCACAGATCGGCTGGCGGAACTGGTGTGCAGCAACTCGCTTGGCTCCATGCTGCCCCACAAAGCACCCGGCTTGCTCAAAGCAGAACTGCGTGGTCTTGGCTCGATGATTCTGGATTGTGCCCAGCAAACGGCCGTTCCCGCAGGGTCATCTTTAGCCGTAGACAGGGAAGGCTTTGCTGAACTGGTCACCGCCAAAATCGAGAGCCACCCGCGTATTGAGATGATACGGGAAGAAGTAACGGCCGTTCCCACCACGCCCACCATCATTGCCTCCGGCCCCCTCACCTCAGATGCTCTGGCAGCCGACATTGGTCGCTTAACCGGGCAGGAATACCTTTACTTCTACGATGCCCTCTCTCCCATCGTCAACCACGACAGCATCAACATGGACATCGCCTTCCGCCAATCACGCTATGATGAAGGCGAGCAAATCGACGGCGACTACATCAACTGTCCCATGACCCGTGAAGAGTATGATGTCTTTTATGAAGCGCTACTCGCCGCCGAAACCATCACCCTCAAACAGTTTGAACAAGAAGACCCTCATTTCTTCGAGGGCTGCATGCCTATCGAGGCCATTGCCCAACGCGGACACCAATCACTCGCATTTGGGCCAATGCGGCCAGTGGGGTTGATAGATCCAAGAAATGGGAAACGGCCGTTTGCCGTTGTACAACTCCGCCAGGATAACCTCGTAGGCTCCCTCTACAACATCGTTGGCTTCCAAACCAACCTGCGCTGGGGCGAACAAAAACGCATCATGCGTCTGATCCCCGGTTTAGAAAACGCCGAATTCCTGCGTTATGGCATGATGCACCGCAACACCTACATCAACTCGCCGCAAATGCTTCATGTCACCATGCAATTTCGTTCCCGTGCTGATCTGTTCTTTGCCGGGCAGATAACAGGTGTAGAAGGCTACATGGGCAATGCCGCCACCGGCTTGCTGGCAGGCATCAACGCCGCCCGGTTGATATTGGGGCAATTCCCCGTCATCCCGCCCACCAACACCATGTTGGGCGCACTCTGCCACTACATCACCCATGCCGAAGCCAAAAGCTTCCAGCCCATGAAGGCAAACTTTGGCCTGTTTGAGCAGCCGCCCGGAAAAATTGGCAAAAAAGATCGCTACCAATGGTACAGCGAACGATCACTAACCTCCTTGCGTCGTTTTGCTCGTGCCAACCAGCTAAACTATGATCGGGAAAAAGCAGAAACAGATTTGTCTGTTGAAATGAAGCAGACGCCTGATTTAGTACCTTATGAATGAACTGCTTGTATAAAAAACAAGGATTTTGCATCGAATTAACGCGAATTAACGCGAAAAAGAAATTCGTG
>JACSSI010000681.1 GCA_014879345.1 Anaerolineae bacterium
TCACCCCCGATGAGCCTGTCGCACATGCCGCCCAACTCATGCTGCAAAACACCTTCGGCTGCCTGCCCGTCATCAACCAAAACAACAAACTCATCGGCATCATCACCGCCACAGACATCTTCCGTCTTATCGTCCACGATTGGGAGCAAGCACAAGACGACCCAATCGAACCTTTTGCCCATTATGGCAATAGATAATTTCCAGAAAAACAAAATTGCCGCACCATTGCACAACACAACTAGCAAAGGCTTTTCGCGGCGAACCTAAATGAGTAAACTTACCCAATAAACCACAAGAGGAAAGAGATTATGGAATTTGGAGTCCCACGAGAAATTCGCGATTTGGAAATGCGCGTCGGCCTAACCCCGGCCGGCGTATTAGCCCTCACCCAGGCTGGACACACCGTTTACGTTGAACGAGATGCTGGTCTTGGTTCAGGCTTTAACGATGAATCATATCGGCAGTCAGGCGCTCAAATCGTCTACTCCACCGCCGAAGCATATGGCCGAGCCGATGTCGTCACCAAAATCGCTCGTCCAACAGCAGCAGAGCATCGTCTCTTCCGCCCTGGTCAGATCATTTGTTCATTCCTGCATTTGCGCGTTGCCTCACCAGACTTGCTGTCAGCACTCTCCCAGCATGAAATCACCGCCATCTCATATGAAGAACTAGAAGAAGATGACGGCGTACGTCCTGTATTGCTGCCCGCCAGTGAAGTAGCAGGACGCATGGCTCCCATCATCGCAGGCAACCTGCTGCGCAGCGGCCAAAGCCTGCCAGGACAACAAGGCTTGGGCATCCTCATGAGCGGCTTGCCCGGTGTACCCGCCGCCGCCATCGTCATCGTAGGCTCCGGTGTTGTGGCTGGGAACGCCGCCCGCGCCTTTGTTGGCATGGGCGCAGAAGTCACCATTTTAGGCCGAGACGTTCGCAAACTGCGCAAAATCGAAGAACAAAGCGCAGGCAAAGTAACCACCATGCTTGCCAACGAATACAATCTGAAAAGAGCTGTCAAATTCGCAGACGTTCTAGTCGGTGCAGTGCTTGACCCTGGTAAACGAGCACCTGTATTGATTACCCGAGAAATGATCCGCAGTATGCGCCCAGGCTCAATCGCCATTGATTTCTCCATCGACGAAGGTGGCTGCATCGAAACCAGCCGTCCCACCACGCTGCGTGACCCCATCTACATGGCAGAAGGAGTCATCCATCACTGCGTACCCAATATCACCTCTGCTGTGGCACGAACCACCAGCTATGCCATCACCAATGCGGCACTGCCCTATCTGCTTGCCATTGGACAGCATGGACTGATCAGCGCCATTGACCAAAAAGCAGATTTATTAAGAGGCGTGGTATTACGCCAGGGCAAAATGGCTCACCCAGACATCGCTGCCGCTTTAGGCAAAAAAATTGAAATCCACCTGTCACCAGGAGATGCCGCCTTCAAGGAAGTCACACGATGAATTGGGAAACCTTATATCGCAGCAAAGTATCCGATGTTGCCACCGCTCTCAACATCATTGAATCTGGTAACCGGATTTATATAGGAGGTGGAGCCGGTGTCCCTGTAGAACTCACCAGAGGTCTTACAGAACGGGCATCAGAGCTGCGTGATGTTGAGTTAACACACATATTAACGTTTGCCGACGCCCCTTATTGTAAACCTGAATTTCAGGACAGCTTTCGCGTCAATGCCTTGTTTATCGGCCACAACGTACGTAAAGCTGTACAAGAAGGACGTGCTGATTTCACGCCTGTTTTTCTAAACGAAATACCCGGTCTGTTCAAAAATGGTTACTTGCCCATTGATGTTGCCTTAATCACACTTTCTCCTCCCGATGAACATGGGTTTTGCAGCTTTGGTGTTGAAGTTGGCACTACCAAACCCGCCGCCGAAGCAGCCAAGGTTATTGTTGCCGAAGTCAACCAACAGATGCCACGCACATTAGGCGATAGCTTTATCCACTTGAGCCGTATCGACCACATTGTGGAAGTAGATTATCCAGTACCAGAGGCGCCACAAGGCGGCAGTTCAGCCGAACATTTACAAGTGGGTGCCAATATTGCAGAGATGATTCCTAATGGAGCTACCCTGCAAATGGGAATTGGCAGTATTCCTGATGCCGTGTTGCAAAATTTGGGCAATCATAAAGATTTGGGTATTCACACAGAGCTTTTCTCTGATGGTGTCGTCGATATGGTTGGAAAAGGGGTATTTACCTGCTCCAGGAAAACCTTCCACCCGGGGAAAATTGTAGCTGGATTCTTGTTTGGCACGAAGAAGTTATATGACTTTATTCACAACAACCCGCTCATTGAACTCCACCCCACAGACTATGTTAACGACCCCTTCAACATTGCCCAGAATAATCAAATGGTAGCCATTAATTCCGCTCTTGAAGTGGATCTCACGGGGCAAGTTTGTGCTGATTCGATTGGGCCATTGCTGTATAGTGGAGTCGGCGGACAAGTTGATTTCATTCGAGGAGCAGCACGGTCTAAAGGGGGATTGCCAATTATTGCCCTGTTATCAACAGCCAAGGGAGGCACAATGAGCCGCATTACGCCTCTGCTAAAACATGGCGCAGGGGTGGTGACGAGTCGCAATGATGTGCATTTTGTGGTGACGGAGTTTGGTGTGGCTTCTTTGTATGGCAAATCGATCCGGCAGCGTTCTCAAGCGTTGATCAATATTGCGCACCCAAAATTCCGTGATGAATTGACATTTGAGGCACAGAAGTTGGGGTATATTTAGAAAGTTGCAGAGTGGTAAAGTGGTAAGGTGGCAAGGTTTCAAGATGATTTTCACTTTGCTGCCATACAACTTTGCAACCTTTAAACAACCAACATGTGGTAAGACTTAGACAACCTGTACCAATCTTCAAAATTTGGATGCACGGCCGTTTTCCATCAGGTAGAATATCATTGTTATGAATAGACTGATGGGTGATTGGCAGCGGAGGCGAATCACAAGTAGGCTCTTTTTTTTCGTCTCCCTTACGTTTGATAGCGTTCCCTCTACAGGGGTTTTCTATACGCACCCACGGCCACACAACTGAATAAGCACATCTTAACTCCCTTTACCAACATGATGTATCGGGAGTTATTTTTTTTCACAAGTGAAAAGATATTTTAGCCACAGTTTTGAATGCACCCGCATTTGCTAAACTGTGGTTCAACTGTTTATGAGGAGCGTAGTATGGCACAAGAGGAATTTGTAACAACGGCCGTTTCCACCCCAAC
>JACSSI010000021.1 GCA_014879345.1 Anaerolineae bacterium
CAACCAATGTTTTCAAGTCGCCTTTGCCGGCAAGCCGTGCCGTGCGCATCAAGCTCTCGCCAATGCCACCAACCGTCATTGAGGTGGCTTCCACATATTCCGGATCGGGCAAGCGTTTCCAGGCGGTTAAGAATTGGGCTTCTGTCTCACTCATAAGGCCGTTGGTGTCAATGACCACATCGGCCATCGCTACTTTTTCTTCTTGCGGAGGCTGTGCTTTCACACGTATGGTTGCCGTGTCTGCATCTAATCCTCGGCAAATCATCAGGCGTTGTAACTGCCGTTGTTTGGAACAGCGCGTCACCCAGATTTGATGGCACGCTTTTACCAGTTCTCCTTCCAGCAATTTGATGGCTTCTAAAACAACGACACTGGCCTCGCTGGCCTGAATACGTTCGGCCACAACCTGGCGCACGGCCGGATGTACCATGTCTTCTAAATCTTTGAGGGCTTTGGCATCACTAAACACGATTTCTGCTAATTTTTTGCGGTTAATACGGCCGTTTTCCAGCCGAACTTCTGAGCCAAATGCAACGGCAATCGCGGCTTGAATCTCTGGGTCATAATCCATGAGTTCATGCACAATTTTGTCGGCATCAATGGTATGCGCGCCTTGTTCTGTGGCTAAACGCATCACGGCACTTTTGCCAGTGGCAATGTTCCCCGTCACCCCGATGATTACTTTGTCTTTGAATGTGATAGTTTTTACTTCGTCACTCATGAGCCATTGTCTCCCACTTTTCCATTAGAGCCTCGATTGCCTGTTCTGTCGTGGCATATTCTATGCTTATGGTTTGAATCTTGTCAATGGACTCCGTTTGCGTAGCGATTTCTATCGCTTTGGTTAAGGCTTCCAGTTTCTCTTCTAATAGATGGATTTCTGTTTCGACGGCAGCCAACGCTTCCGCCCGTTTCCGCTGCTCATTCTTGCTCAAGCCATTGTCGCTGCTTTCAACAAGACGCGCTTGTTTGGCTTCAACACGGGCAATGGCGATTTCTTCCTTGATAACGGCCGTTTGCTGTTCCCGCCACGCCAAATATTCCTGATAATCCCCTTCATGCACATACAACCGTGATCCATCCAGTTCCCACACCTGCGTCGCCAACCGATCTACCAGATACCGGTCATGCGTCACCATCAGAATCGTGCCCTGGAATCGTTCCAATGCCGCTTGCAGCGTCTCCTGAGAAAGGATATCCAAATGATTCGTCGGCTCATCCAACAGCAAAAAATTCGCTTTTTTCAGTGCCAAAATCGCCAACGCCAAACGACCCCGCTCACCACCGCTGAGCATACTGACTCGTTTGTACACATCATCTCCGCGGAAGAGATACTGCGCCAGATAATTGCGGGCTTCACTGAGCAGCATCTCTTGATGGCTCAACAATTCATCCAGCACCGTATTCTCTGGATTCAACCCTTCATGCGCCTGCGAAAAATAGCCCACTTCCAGACTGGCTCCCAATTTCACCGAACCAGACAACGGCGGAATCTGTTCTAAAATTGTCTTGAGAAAGGTTGTCTTCCCCGTTCCGTTTGCACCAATCAATGCGGCGCACTCCTGACGGCGTAGTTCAATGTCATCAGATGTAAACAACAGCGCTCCAGGATAGCCAATCGCTAAATCGTGAGTGCGCAGCACCAATTCACCGCTGCGATGTGAGGCTTGTATCTGCATATGAACCTGTGGCATTCGGGCAGGAGGATGCAAGCTCTTAATTTGCTCATGCAATTCACCCACATTAGAAGCCACAATGTCCAGGCCATAAATCTCTTTGGTCTGCATCCAGCCTTTACTCTTCAAATCAGCCAACACCCCCAAACCGCCAGAGCGAATTGCAGCCACTTCACGGCTGAGACGGCTCAGTTTGCCCTGCGCCATTTGGGTACGCTGCCCGGCAATGTTGCGGCGGATGTAGTCCAATTCTTTGAGCAAATGGGCAATCAGATCATCAAATTCAATTTGCCGCCGTTCCCATTGGGCTTCTCGCTGTTGGGTGTAGGCAGTGTAGTTGCCGCGATAGGTGTCAATGCCGCTGCGGCTCATCTCCCAAATGGTGTTGACGGTTTTATCAAGGAAATAGCGATCATGGCTAACCAGCAGCACCGCGCCTTCCCATACTTTTAACGCGCCTTCCAACCACTCGATAGCATCAATATCCAGATGGTTGGTTGGCTCGTCCAGGATGAGCAAGTCTGGCTTTTCTAGCAACAACCGCCCCAGCAGAACGCGCGTTTTTTGCCCACCGCTGAGATGGGGCAGTGGCATCTGCCAGCCTTCCTCATCAAATCCCAAACCGGTGAGTACCTGTTTGATACGCAGTTCGTAGTCATAACCACCTGCTTGTTCAAACCGGACTTGGAGACGGCCGTATTCAGCTAATTCTTCTTCCGATAAGCCATCGGCCATCGCTTCTTCTATCTGACGCAGACGGGCTTCCTCGCGCTGTAACGCTTTGAAGACAAGCAGCAATTCATCGTAAACAGAGTGGGTGCGCCCAGAAAAGGCTTCGGCTGATTCCTGGCGCAGGTAGCCCAGGCGCGCGCCTTTGGCTATGTGGATGCGGCCTGCACTCGGCGACATCAGACCAGCCAGGATGCGCAGGAATGTCGTTTTGCCAATGCCGTTGGGACCAACCAGACCCACCTTGCCATCTTTCGGCAAGCTGACAGAGATGCCTGTAAACAGGTCAAAGTCGCCAAAGGATTGACTGATGTTTGTTGTGGTTACAATTGCCATAGCGGGGGATTATACCGTAGGGGAGACGATGGCACACAAACGCGAAGGCGGCGATTTGCGGACGGACACATGCAGCATGAGGCCGGGTTGATTTAAAAGTGGAAGATGTGGCTGTTGAGGGTTTGTAACCTTTTTTTCCAGGTTGATGGCTGTTTCTTTTCGTAGCGTGGCTGGTAATGGTAGCCGTAATAATAACCGTAACGGCCGTTTGCTTTCACCTTGTTGATAATAACACCCACTATCGGACTATCGACGGCTTGGAGCTTGGAAACGGCCGTTTCCAGGTCAGGCAAGTGCGTTTGTCCCATACTCGTCACAAACAACGTCGTATCCACCATGCTAGACAAAATAACACTATCCGTCACCGCCAGCACAGGAGGGCTGTCAAAAACCACATAATCAGCTTGCTGCTTAAGCCAGGCCATAACCACCTGCATCCGCTCAGAACCTAACAACTCAGCCGGATTAGGCGGGAGCCGCCCAGCCGTCATCACACACAAATTAGGAATCATCGTACAGCGAATATACTGTTCATCTTCGCGGCCACGAATAATCATATTGCTCAAACCTTTGTCATCATTTACCTTTAGCAACGTATGCAGCATAGGGCGACGCATATCCGTATCAACCAGTAGCACACGTTTACCAGTTTGCGCAAAAGCGACTGCCAGGTTAACAGCGACAGTCGTTTTACCCTCACCCATATTAGCACTGGTTACCAAAAAAGTACGCAACGGTTTATCCACACTAGCAAACTGAAGATTGGTTCTAATTTGTCGGTAAGCCTCAGCCGCAGGAGACCGTGGATCCATCTCAACCACCAAGGCATCAGTCGCCTTCTTCACCTTCACCTGTTGCAAAGTACCCAGCGTAGAAAGCCCAGTTACAGCTTCAACATCAGCCGGAATATTAACGGTGTCATCTAAATACTCAATCAGGAATACAACCCCCACTACAGTCAAACACCCCACTATGGCAGCTAATATTGTGTTCTGCAACACATTCTGGTTAATTGGCTCTTGGGGCAAACGCGCATATTCATCAACAATCAAATTATTCAGTCCATTCACTTCAATAAAGCGTATCTCTTCAAGATCGGACTGCAAACGATAATAAGTCTCACGCAAACGCTGCACATTTTCATTTTGCCTACTAATCGCAACTTCATTATTAGGCATTATAGGAAGTGGGCTTTCTTGCAGTTCAGCTTCCGCAGATGCAATATCGGCTTTAAGCAGTGCCAATTCGGGATCTACAAAATCACCTCTCACTTGTGCCAATTCAGCAACCGCAACTTTATCCTGAAGTTGTTTCAATTCTGCAACGACTATTTCATTCTTAAGTTGAGCCAATTCAGCCGCTGCGATTTCCGCGTTAAGCTGATCCAAATCTTTTTGTAATGCCGCTTCTGCAATCACAATTTCCCCATTCAGTTGGTTCAATTGTTCTTCCAAATCCTGTTTGATACCAGAAAATCGGCTCAATTGCTGTTCTTCATTCTTTTTAGCAAATACCGCAGGAATTTCATTGGCTAAATCCCGCGCCACTTCTGGATCCGTGTGGCTTACACTAATAGAAATCAATTGTGTATTACCAATCAGCTGAACAGCCACGCTCTCCGCCAAATGGTCAGGGTTTAAATTTAGATCGAGCTTTTCAATGGCTTCAGATAAAACTTCATAGCTAACTAAACGCTCCGCATAGGATGATGCCAGCGCCTCACCCAGTAGCAATGAATTGTATTCCGTATTAGCACTAGGATTGCCTTTCAATACCAACAGTTGCGCCGTAGCTCGGTAAACTGGCTCTTGATTATTGCTGATATAAAAAGCTGATAAACCAGCAATAATACAGCCAATAAAAGCCAACCACGACCATCGTCTGAGAATGTCTAAATACGCTCTCAATTCCATAACAGATTCCCTATTCATAGACTCTTGTAGTCTACGGCAAGAAATTTACGTCATGTGCAATTAGCAGTGAATTGTTTGTGAATTTTGTGTGAAGAAAGTGGTTACAGTTAAAAAAAAGCCCCCTTTTGAACAAAGGGGGCTAAAAATTTGTGGTTTAATCGTGTTGTTAATTGAGATATTGCCGCAAATGTCCGGCAAAATTAGGATGCCGCAGTTTACGCAGCGCTTCTTTTTCAAGCTGACGAATACGTTCACGCGATAAGCCAAACATCTCACCAACTTCCTTGAGCGTGCGCGACTCACCATCCTGCAGCCCATAGCGCAAACGAAGAATACGCGCTTCACGGGGTGTCAATTGATCCAAAATATCGCCAAGCTCTTCAGTAAGCATGTTGCTGGCAACCATTTCGGCTGGCGGGGGCGCTTCAATGTCTTCGATGAAGTCTCCCAGTTCTGCGTCAGATTCATCACCAACAGGCCGTTCCAGATGTACGGGCTGACGGCTGGTACGCAGCATCCAACGTACACGTTCGGCTGGCAGTTCCATCGTTTCTGCAATTTCTTCTGCGGTGGGTTGACGGCCGTATTCTTGTTCCAACTCCTGCGCAACCTGATACAGTTTGCTGATGCGCCCGCCCAAATGTGCCGGGATACGAATGGTACGACCATGATTGGCTAAGGCACGAGTCACAGCCTGACGAATCCACCATGTAGCATAGGTGCTAAAGCGATTGCCACGCCGATAATCGTATTTTTCTACCGCTTTCATAAGACCCACGTTGCCTTCTTGAATTAAATCCAAGAATTGCAAGCCACGTCCCCGGTATTTTTTGGCAATGCTAACCACTAAGCGGGTGTTGGCTCGAATTAAGTGCGCCCGTGCCGCATCGCCAATAGCTTTCACATTTGCCAGCTCATCAAGTTCGTCGTCTGTTAACGGTTCAGCCGCCTCAAGTTTTTCTTCAGCAGCACGGCCAGCTTCGATTTCCATGGCCAGTTGCACTTCTTCATCAGCGGTCAGCAGCCCTTGCTGCCCCATTTCTCTGAAATATAAACCAACTGAATCATCAATCGGAACGTTGCTTAAATCAAATAATGGTGCTGTATGCGAGTCTTTATCATCATCTTCATACTCGCCAGTCAACTCTAAAGAACCGTTTAGATCGGCGTCATCTTCTCCACCCATGGCATTACTTGCCTCTTCTTCGTTTTCAAAGACAAGTATGCCCATAGATTGGGCTTCTTCATATATTGTTTCTAGTAATGTGAGGTTGTTTTCAACGTGTGGCAAGGCTGCTAGTATTTGATCGTATGTTATATAGCCTTGTTCCATCCCGTTATTAAGCAAACCGCTAACCACTTCCATTTCGTCAAATGGATTGCTTAAATCGCTCAAGGTCCCTATTCTCCTTATATTAATTTGTGCTCAGGTTGTGTGGTATGACTCTCTCACCTAACGCTGCCTCTTCCTGCACTGGGGCAGTCTAGCATATTCGGCGATTAAAAGTCAAGAGGTGATAACAGCCCGATTTACTTGCTATTCAGGTTCGCTTATTTAGCTTAGTGTGAAATGAACATCTGGTGAAGATTTCAAGAATTTTTAACGGTTTGTGCCAATTGAATAACTTGATCTACACTCAAAAGTGGCGTTTGGAGAACGGCCGTTCCCTTGCCCACATCAAGCGTCAAATCCAACGGCCAATCGCCACTTGTTGATGGCCCAATTGTCAACGTGTCCCGTTCTGTGATGCCCCACCACTCTAGCATTTTTAAACTGAAGTCTGCCCGGGTCATTGTTTGCCCACCAGCAACATGCAATATACCGGTAAAGCTGTTCGTGGCTAATTCCAAACAGGCTTGCCCCAATGTGGTTGCCCATACTGGATTACGCAATTGGTTGTTAAACAATGTGACGGGTTTGCCTTCTCGCAAGGCGGCAACCATCCAACTGGTGCCGTGATCCATTTGCTCCAGGCTGTAGATTAAAGAGGTGCGGATGATGACGTGGTTTGGATAGTTCTGCACGATGGCTTCTGCTTCTGCTTTGGCTTGCCCATAGGCGTTAACGGGGGTGGGAACGGCCGTTTCATCATAAGGTGGCTTTAAGCCATCAAATACAACGTCGGTTGACATGTGGAGGAGCCTGATGTTGGCCTGAGCCGCCGCTTGGGTGACATGGTTTGTGCCTTGCACAATGACAGCAGCCATATCTGCCCCTCGATTGGAGCCAGCCAGGTGGATGATGCAATCTGGCTGGAAAGAGGAAATGAGCCGGGAAACGGCCGTTTCATCCCGAATTTCCAGCCGATACCCATTCGGCAGTGCCAACGGGTCGTTTTGAAAGTAGGTATAACACACTTCAAAATCGGGGAGTGCCAACGGCACCAATTGCTGACCGAAATAGCTGCTCCCTCCCGTTATCAAAATCTTCATCATCAGCTTCTATTCTTCTTCATCCTCTACATCTTCAGCCCGAATCATAGCTTTACGCGCCGCAGCTTGGGCAGCCGTCTGTTTACTGCGCCCTTCACCAGTTCCCCACGCCTTTTGCCCCACCATCACACTAACCTTAAACACCTTGGCATGATCCGGCCCCGACGTGGACACCACTTCATAATGTGGGGTAATGCCAAATCGAGCCTGCGCCCACACCTGAAACTCACTCTTGGCATCTTTGTGCAACTGCTCCGCCATAATCTTTTTGAGTGCAGGTTCTATCATCGGGTTCATCAAAGCTTTCACCCTTTCCAAACCCTGATCCAGATAAACAGCACCGATCACCGCTTCAAAGGTAGCACACAAAATCGGAATTCTTTCCCGGCCGCCACTTTCCGACTCACCAAAGCCAACTTGCAAAGCCGCGCCCAAATCCCATCCACGCGCAAAATCAGCTAACGTATTGGCACGAACCAGCGCCGCCCGCAGACTCGTTAGCTCACCTTCATCCATTTCTGGAAAACGATGATACAGATAAGCCCCCACCAAAAAATCCAACACCGCATCCCCCAAAAACTCCAGTCGCTCATTGTCTTCTAGCGACATGTCTGGATTTTCATTTAAATAGGAACGATGGGTCAACGCCCGCATTAACACAGAGCGGTTCTGAAACTGGAACCCTAGTTTATCTTCTAGAGAAGCTAAATTATCCATACTAAGCAACAAATTCCTTGATAACGAGCACAGAATTATGACCGCCAAAACCAAAAGCGTGATTCAAACACACTTTGACAAGACTAGGACGTGCCACATTAGGCACGTAGTCTAAATCACATTCAGGGTCTGGTGTAACATAATTGATAGTCGGTGGCAAGATTTGATCTTGGATAGCCATCACACAAAAAACGGTTTCGATTGCACCTGTCGCTCCCATAATATGACCAGTCATAGACTTGGTGGAACTGATGGCAACGTTGTAGGCTTCATCACCAAAGACACGTTTGATGGCGGCCGTTTCAGCCGCATCATTGAGTTGGGTAGCGGTGCCGTGGGCACTGATGTAATCCACATCAGTTGGTGTAAGACCCGCATCAGCCAGCGCGATTTCGATAGCACGGGCAGCACCAGCGCCGCCTTCAGCCGGCGCTGTGATGTGATAGGCATCGGTTGTTTGTCCGTAACCTGCCAGTTCTGCCAGGATGGTAGCACCCCGTGCCTGCGCACTTTCCAGGCTTTCTATCATCAACACACCAGCGCCTTCACCCACAATCAAACCGTCTCGATTTTTATCGAAGGGCTGCGGCGTTTCACTGTTTTTGATAGATGTAGCGCCTGCCCGTTCAAATCCAGCCAGCGCCACGTTGGCTAAAATCGATTCTGTGCCACCAGTGAGGGCGGCATCAATAAGACCAGCACGAATGAAATGATACGCATTGCCGATGGCATCATTGCCTGATGCGCAGGCGGTGGAGACGGTATGGGTAGGGCCTTGAATACCGTGGTCGATGGCAATCATGCCAGACGCGCCGTTGGGCATGATCATGGTGATGGAGAATGGGCTAACACGCCGCGCCCCTTTCTCAAACAAGATGTGATCTTGTGTAACCAGGGTGCTAATACCACCCACACCAGTACCCAAAATAACGCCAATGCGCTGACGATTCTCATCCGTGATGGCTAAACCGGATTGCGTCAGGGCTTCATTTGCGGCTACTGTGGCTAATTGTTGAAAACGATCTCGCCGTCTTGCTTCTTTGCGACCGAGATAGTCAGCAGCATCAAATTCTTTGACTTCACACAGGGCGCTGATCTCGTGGTCACGTTTTTCTAGCAGGGTAAATGGACCGAGACCGGATTGCCCGGCAAGGATGGCGGCCCAGCTATCAGGCACGTTATGACCGATTGGCGTGATTAAGCCGGTGCCCGTGATGACGACGCGGCGTTTTTGCATGTTTTCGTTTTCCATACTTACTCCAAGTTTTTGAGTTTTGGTTTTGCGACTTTGCTCAGTTCGCTCACAAGTCTAAAACATAAACACTGGCAGGGTGGCATAAGTTGTGGTTTTGGGCGAATTTAGTGGCCCGCTGCTGCCAATTTTGCATGGTTAATTGTCGGTTTCGTCTGGTTGATAATGCCCTTCTACCCAGACATCTTTATCCTGGCCGATTTCTTTTTTCCAGACAGGCACAATCTCTTTGAGCCGATCTATACCATAACGGGCGGCATCAAACACGCCTTGATCCCGATGGCCGGCGGCACAGGCCACGTAAGTGGTTACCTCGCCAATTTCCAGCTTACCGATACGCTGCACGATGGCAATGCCTTTAACGAGCGGCCACTTCTCCCAAATTTCGCGGGCGATTTGGACCATTTTTAGTTCGGCCATTTCTGAATAGGATTCGTATTCCAGGTACAGCGTTTGTGGAGGCAGGCCATGCCGTTGGGTTTCACCGCGCACTGAGCCTGTGAAGGAGACAACTGCGCCTACGTCTGGTTGAGTCAGGCTTTGATGAATGGCGTTCATGTCAATGTCGCCTGTGGTGATGGCAAAGTAGGTGGGGTGTGGCAGTGTGTCACTACCCCCGCTAACAGGCGGGAACAATGCGATTTCATCGCCTGCCCGGATTTCAGTCTCAGGGAAGGCAAAGGATTTGTTGACGGAAACCAATGTGGTGGGCAGGGATGGCTGAAGGGCAGGATAGGCTTCTGCCACAGCGACCAGGAGTGTGTGTACGGTGGCTGGCGCTGACACGTTTATTTGAAGGGTGTCCTGTTTGGCACGCTCTTTGAGGGTTGCGAATAATTTGATTTCAAGTTCCATAAGCAATTTGTTTTAAATCTTTTCCTCTGCGTTATAAGTACCGCTGCGGCCACCAGATTTATGTACCAGGCAAATTTCGGTGAGCTGCATTTCACGGTCTACGGCTTTGGCCATGTCATAAATGGTGAGGGCGGCAACGGAAACGGCCGTTAATGCTTCCATCTCTACACCAGTTTTACCACGCAAACGCACGGTTGCTTCAATATCAACCCGGCTGGCTGCTTGATTAGGTGTGCAAACTACGTCAATGTGGGTAAGCAGCAAGGGGTGGCACAGGGGAATTAATTCGCTGGTGCGCTTGGCGGCCATCACGCCGGCTAACTGGGCAATTGTCAGAACATCCCCTTTTTTGATGTTTCCTTCTATAATTAGCTGCAACGTTTCTGGCTGCATTAGCACACTGCCCCGCGCCACAGCCACACGTTCTGTCTCTGGTTTCTGGCCGACATCGACCATTTTGGCCTGGCCTTGTTCATCTAAGTGGGTAAGTTTTTTCGACATCGTGGCGCTATTATAGGTCAAATCCGCAAAAATGATCACCTCCAAAGAGTAACTATTGTATGCGCACCTATTACGACACCATCTATCTCGCCCCCCATCTTGATGATGCGGCTCTTTCTTGTGGCGGTCAAATTCATCAGTTAACGGCCGTTGGCAAACCAGTGCTCATCGTTACCATCATGGCTGGCGATCCACCAGAAGACGTGGTGTATTCGGATTTTGCCCGAGAATTACATGAACGTTGGGACTTGGCGGTGGCTGCGGAAGCAGCACGCCGTGAAGAAGATGCAGCCGCTTGCCAGATTCTGGGGGCAGATTTTGTGCATTGGTCTATTCCTGATTGTGTCTATCGGATGCATCCCAAGACAGGGCTGCCGCTTTACCCAACCTGGGAGGACGTGGTCACGGCCGTTCATCCCGCCGAGTTCCAGTTGATCCAGACGTTAGCCACGCGGATGGCGCACCTGCCGCCAACCGACCGCATCGTCGCGCCGTTGGGGGTGGGCAACCACGCCGACCATCTTGTCACCCGCCAGGCAGCCGAGCTTTGTTTTGGGGCTAAGTTGTGTTATTTTGAAGATTATCCGTATGTGCAGGAAGAAGGGGCGATAACGGCCGTTATTCCCGCAAACACATCCACATGGCAATGCCACACCATTCCCCTAAATGCCACCGATATATCAGCAAAAATCAAGGCCATCATTGCATACAAATCTCAACTCTCCACATTTTTTACTGATTATCAGGATTTAACACGGCAAATTGAAACATACGCTCAACAAACTGGCGGCGAATGTTTATGGCAGCACACCCAATCGGCGCTACCAGAGGTCGAGAAATGACTCTATTGTACCGATCTCTTGATAAATTAGGTCAGGTGAACTTATAATACCTCCTCAAGGACTCTAGGATTTTAATTATGGGGCGATTAACGACCAGGCAGCTTCCAGGTAAAAAAGAGAGAAAACAGAAAGGGACGCAAAGAGTCGGTCTGCAACCCGGAGATATGTTGCAAGACCGTTACCGAATTGTCGGTTCTTTGGGTGCTGGCGGTTTTAGCTCTGTCTATCAAGCTCGTGACATGCGTTTCCCCAATGTCACCAAGCTGTGTGCCGTAAAAGAGATGGTTATTTCTGCACCGGATCCTAAAATCCGGGAGCTAACCATTCAATCCTTTGAGCGTGAAGCCAGTATGCTCGCCATGCTCGACCACCCCGCCATTCCAGATGTTTCTGATTACTTTACAGAAAAAGACCGCAGCTATCTCATCCTTGATTTGATTCGTGGCAAAGATTTGGATCGCTGGCTGGAAGAACAAACTGAACCAGTTGATCAGAACACCTGCATTGAGTGGGCGATTCAACTCTGTGATGCATTGGCTCACTTGCACAATCAGAAACCAAAGCCCATCGTCTTTCGGGATATGAAGCCCTCCAATATCATGCTCGATCAACATAACCGCATCCGTTTGATTGACTTTGGTATTGCCAAGATTTTTGAAGGTGGCAGCAAAGGCACAATGATTGGTACTGAAGGGTATTCACCGCCAGAACAGTATCGAGGTATGGCAACACCCGCTGGTGATATTTATGCGCTGGGCGCCACCTTACACCATTTGCTCACAAATCAAGACCCCCGGCTAGAGCCTCCGTTTACTTTTGCAGAACGGCCTATCCACACTAAAAATTCAACAGTCTCGCCTAATTTTGAGGCTGTTATTATGCGCTGCCTTTCTTATGACCCTACTGAGCGCTATGAAAATGCGACTGCTTTGAAGGAAACCCTGCAATCGCTGCAAAACGCAAATGCGACACCCGTGTCACAAGTGATTGGCGGCGGCATGGAAACGGCCGTTTCTATGCCAGGACAAGCGCCCACCCAAGATGCCATCCCCGTCCCACCAAGCAACCAAATTTCCCCCATCTGGACATTTAAATGCGAAGATGAAATTCGTTCCAATGTCGCCATTGCAGAAGGTAAAGTCTTTGTGAGCGTCTATGACAACAACCTTTATGCGCTCAATCAAAAGAACGGCGGAATCGTCTGGAAATTTCCAACCTCTGATGGTGTCGGTGCCTCACCCTGTGTGCATGACGGTACCATATTCATCGGTTCATCAGACAGCCGGATGTATGCCATAGATGTCCACACAGGACGGCAAAAATGGCACTATACCACTCAGGGGCCTATTTACTCATCCCCTAAAGTTCGCTTCGACCATCTGTTTTTTGGCTCCGATGATGGGCACCTCTACGCGCTCAATGTCAAACAAGGTCGAAAAGCATGGATGACAAATGCTTTTAGCGCCGTTCGCTCCACCCCATACGTCGATGACGAGCGTGTCTACGTTGGCACAGAAGGCGGCTATATTTACTGCATGGATTTATCCACCGGTAAAACAAATTGGCAGGCTCAGGCCAAACGGGCTGTCACCTCCTCACCCGTACTCTATGATGACGTAGTTGTCGTGGGCTCCCTCGACGCAACCGTCTACGCATTAGATGCCGCTACTGGATGGGCAATTTGGCGCTTCCGTGCCAGACGCCCCATTATTTCTTCACCAACAGTTCATGACGAAATTGTCTATATCGGTTCATCCGATGGTAGTTTGTATGCGCTGGATATGAATTCTGGTCGGCAGTTGTGGCAGTTTGAAACGAAAGGGCAAGTCAATTCATCTCCAGTCGTTTCACAAAATGCCATCTATTTTGGCTCTACAGATGGCTATGTCTACAGCATATCTGTCAAAAAGGGAGAACTTCGGTGGAAGTTTAATACAAACAGCCCTGTCATTTCTTCCCCAATTGTTGACGAAGAAGGTACCATTTACATAGGTTCCACCAACCATATACTTTATGCTTTGCCCGCCTAACCGGGTCAGAGATGCCCATACTGGATCACAACAATTGATGATCCATGTGGCTAATAAACGACAGTGATCTTATGACTATTGAGAAGTCAGCAGCAACAAACGAACCGGAAGATAATGGCATTGAGCAGACGTCTGAAGCTGCGGTAACACCTGAGCAAAACTTGGACGAGAACACACCAGATGCGCCACTCTCAGGGGAACATGATATGGCTCAGGATGATGATCCCAAAACAACAGCACCATTGGCACGCAATTCTTTTGTCAAGGTAGCAGAAGTCGCCAAAACACGCCCCATCATCACGAAGCCGACTGAGCCTTTGCTAGATGACGAGCCAGCCATGCAAGCGGGGATTCGCTGCCATGTTGGTGCTCGCCGCGAACGAAATGAAGATTCTTGTTTTTCGTTTGTATCTGAGGTTGGCGGGCATTTTAAGATGCAGCCGTTTGGCTTGTTTATTGTGGCGGATGGCATGGGTGGTCATGCAGATGGTCATCTTGCCAGCAAAATCGCTTCCCGCACAGCCGCGCATCATATTATCGACCGCTTGTATCTGCCATTATTGGAAGATAATGAGCGTGTTATGCAGACGCCGATTCAGGAAGTGTTGGAAACGGCCGTTCAGCGGGCAAATAGAGCTGTCTACGAATATGATCCAGAAATGGACAGCGGCACCACCCTCACCATCGCCTTGATATTGGGACGTCGCTTACATGTGGCACATGTTGGTGACAGCCGCTTATACATGTATGCCAACGATAAATTGGAACCGATCACCATCGATCATTCACTGGTACAGCGGCTGCAAGATGTGGGGCAGCTCACCGCTGAAGAAGCAACTTTTTACCGCTATGGCCATATTTTGCTCCGTGCTGTCGGCCAATCTGAGGAGGTAGAGGTAGATACCTACATGCGGCTGCTGCCCAAATCAGGTATTCTCATGTTGTGTAGCGATGGCGTCTCCGGCTTCATCTCTGATGCAGAAATCGCTGAAATCCTGAAACAAGACGCTTCTGTCAACACAATAGCGGACGGGATATTTTCTGCGGCTATGTCTGTCGGCGGTTTTGACAATATAACGGCCGTTGTCATTGAATTCAAACTCTAACTAAGCAAGCACCTTATGAGTGGGGAAACATATTACAGCATCTTAGGGTTATCAAAAACAGCGTCTTTGGATGAAATCCAAGACGCATTTGCCGTTTTAGCAGGCAGATTCCCCGAAAATGCAAGCATCGACTCAAACCCCGAATATGGCAAACTACTACAAGCCTACGAAGTGCTGTCTGACAAAGACCGTCGCGCTATTTATGATTCATTACTCGTTGAAACAACACCGCCATCTCTAGAAGCCACCGTACAAATCAGCCGTACCAAAATGGCGATCTCCGACTCAGCGCAATTATTCTACCTGCTGATCGAAATCACCCCGCCAACTCATGTCGTGCGCGCCCGAAGACCACTCAACTTATGCCTGGCACTAGACCGCAGCACCTCCATGCAAGGCACACGACTAGACTATTTGAAAACGGCCGTTTCCCTCATCATCGACAAACTAGCGCCAGACGACATCATCTCCATCGTCAGCTACAGCGACCGCGCCGAAATCGTAGTCGAGCCAACCCACATAAACAACAAAAATCAAATCATCGCCCACGTACGCAACATACAAGCCTCCGGCGGCACAGAAATCTATCAAGGACTATACGCAGGCGTAACGCAAATGCGTCAAATATCCCTTGATCAATATAACAACCAACTCATCCTGCTAACAGACGGTCACACCTACGGTGACACCGAACAATGCATCGAACTCGCTCAAAGAGCCAGTGAAACAAAAATCGGATTCTCCGCCTTTGGCATCGGCGCTCAATGGAACGATTCCTTTCTTGACCAACTCGTTGCCCCCTCCGGTGGACGTTCCGCCTACATAGAAGACCCCACCCAAATCGTCAAATATCTGGAAGACCGCATACAAGGCCTCGGAACCATCCATGCCCGAAACCTGCACCTCAAAAAAGCCTTTCCAGGAAACACAACACCCCAATACGGCTTCAAACTACTCCCATTCTCTCAACCCATCGACTTAAGCGGCAGCGAATTAAACTTAGGCAACCTGGAAGGCAAAGGCTCCCTGGCAATCCTGCTAGAACTCCTCCTTCAGCCTCAAGAACATGAAACCCGCATCACCATTCCCATCGAAATCACAGCCGAAATTCCAGAACAAAACAACCATATCCAAAAAATCACCAAACAAATCCAAATCCTAGTCACCGCCAGAGCACCAGAAACCGCTCCGCCCGAAGACATCGTCAAAGCCGTGCGCATGTTAAACATGTACCGCATGAACGAAAAAGTTTGGCAAGACATCGAAGCAGGACACATAGGCGTCGCCGCCACAAGATTGAGACACCTGACCACCCGCCTGCTAGAAGCAGGCGAAATACAGCTTGCCCAACAAGCCAATGCCGAAACAGAACGGCTCAACAACGCTGGCGAACTATCCGAAGAAGGTCGAAAACGGTTAAAATTTGGAACCAGAGCCATGATAGGCCAGACATTAAAACTAGAAGAATAAAATGATCCGTTGTCGAGATTGTGGCGCGAGCCAATACGAAGGAACCCTTTATTGCAGTGAATGTGGCAGAAACCTCTTACAAGACGCCAAACAAGCAACCGACGTCTTGCCATTCTCCGAATTTGCCCACAAACCACCGCCCCCGCCTGTATCTGAACTAGAACTTGACGCCGAGCAAAAAGCAAAACAACTCACCTTCGTCA
Organism: Anaerolineae bacterium; assembly: GCA_014879345.1. Classification (GTDB taxonomy): domain Bacteria; phylum Chloroflexota; class Anaerolineae; order Promineifilales; family Promineifilaceae. The sequence continues at coordinate 16,064 of JACSSI010000021.1, forward strand.
TACCCAACAGCCGTCATCGGCACACACTAACCCTAAACAAACAAATTCAAATCGGGCGCGCCTTCGACGATACCACCACAAACCTAGACCTGACAGATGACAACGGCATGGAACTAGGCGTTTCGCGCCTACATGCCATCATCCAATGGTCAAACAAAGGCATCGTCATCACAGACCTGGGCAGCACAAACGGCACCTTCCTAAACAACCATCACCTACCCGCAAACAAACCCTATCCCATTCAAAGCGGGGATGAACTTCGCTTTGGTGAACTGCTCGTTCACGTATTTTATTAACAGAAAAGAGGTAATATGCAATCCATAATTGTCCATATCGCAAATGAAGACGCTATCGTCTGTGAAGTCGACGAGTTGCCAGACCCCAAAGACCAATCCATCCTAGTACACAATCTACGCAAACGAGATGGTAAAGACGTACATTATCTTGACGAAGACGTAACATCCGTCGTCTTTCCTTTGCATCGCATCAACTTTATCCAAGTACTCCCGTCAGCAGAAGTTAGTGAAGTCGTTGGTTTCGTGCGTGAATAATGGTCGAGCAAATACCTGATACACTAGAACAAAGCGCTCCCCAAATCATCCTCATCGTCGATGATGAAGCTAGAATGCGCCGCTTCATTCGTATGAACATGGAGCTAGAAGGTTTTCAAGCCGTTGAGGCAGACAATGGCATGGTCGCCTTAGATCAGA
>JACSSI010000682.1 GCA_014879345.1 Anaerolineae bacterium
ACAAGTAGTTCGATTTCGGCGGAGCGGAAGTCGGTTAATGGTTTATGCAGACGAGTGCGGGTGTTTTCAATGTTGAGTTTACGGCCGTTTTCTGCTGGAATATAAACGGCCGTTTCGCCCTCATAAGCTAATTGAGCATCGATGGCGGGTTGGTCTATTTGTGCTGCTAATTCCGAGAGAGCGCTTTCCTGGTTGCCCTCGTCCAAAAGAAATACGGGCGATTGAACTCTGCCATAATACCAGCTAAAGATCACATCACGGAGCCGGTTTATGGGGTTGCCGTCCCGTCCGATTTTCAGGGCTTCAGAAATTGTCCTGTCTGTATCTAAAGAAAACCCTAATTCAGCCGGTGTCTTTTGCCACGATTGTCCGGTTTGTGGATCTTTCAGCAGGATGGCGGTTTCGTTTGGGTAGGGGAAAGCGTCTGTTAATGCCTGGGCTGCTTCGCCACGAGTCATCCGGCTGAGATCGACCGCCATAACCGTGACCCCCGTATAGATTCGATCTTGATGCTGCCTTTGGTAGGTAACAAATAGGGTTGTGGTGGCAAGTAAAAATATCACCAAGCTTATGATAGGGACAATCAAGAAAAAACGTAAATGACGCCATGAGACACCATCTTTTAAAGGTGTATAGGATGCAGATTGCATAGTTGATTCCTTCCTCTATTAAGTAGACACTTATTGAGGTGTATTTTGTTGAGGGGGTAGCCATAAGCGCATGAGCCAAAGTGTGAGTAGTAAAATGACTAATGCTGCTAATTGCGCCTGACGGATATCACCGGCTACCAGGATGCTATCACCCCGAAATGCTTCTAGGAATAGGCGAGAAACGGCAGTTAACCCAACCCACGATAAAAATAAAAAACCAGCAAATGGATTGGCCTTTCGTCCAAACCAAATCGCCAGAAACAGGATCGCTGCCAGAACTGTTTCGTAAATCTGTGTAGGGTGGCGCGAGGCATCCCATAAATAGATTGCCCAGGGCATCGTTGTTGGCCTGCCAAAAGCATTCCCGCTGGCTAAGTGAGCCAAACCTAATCCAACAGCCAGAAAGGCGAAGCCGGGTGTAAGAATGTCTAGCGTTGAGCGCAGAGGCAGGTGTTTGCGGTAGCCATAAGCAACTGCTGCCAGCCCGCCGATGACCAGCCCGGCCATCATGTCCACAGTATTGGTATCCAGAGAAACAATGCTAAGGGGATCTGCCAGGTAGATGTCTAGGTATCGGATCACATATCCTAGTCGCGCACCCAGAATGCCACCGATAAGGGCAAACATGACTAATCCATAAATCGGCTCCGGTGACTGGTGTTGTCGTTTCGCTTCTTTTTCAGCTAGAGTCAAGCCAACCCACAGAGAGGCTAACAAGATGATGCCCGGCAACGGTAATGCATAACGACCAAATTGTAAGAGGGGGAACATCAGGGCGCCTCCTCAATTAAATCAGCAATTTTGCTTTGAATAAGGGATTCTTTCATAGGCCCGCCCGGAATCACAGCACGAATAACGCCCTGCCGATCAATAAAGTAAGTCGTGGGCAGCGCTTGCAGTTGGTAGCGCCGACTGACTGTGCCATCTCGATCTAGTAAAATGGGAAAGGTTAATCCAAAATCCTGGGCAAACTGGTTAGCCGCTTTTTCGCTATCCTGATACGTGGTGTTGACAGCTAATACTTCAAGCCCTTGTGCTTTGTATGACTGATAAATTTGTTCGATGGCGGGCATTTCTGCGCGGCATGGAGGGCACCAGGAAGCCCATAGGTTGACAATGACAACTTGACCACGCAGATCAGACAAAGTGATTATTTCTCCTTCTAATGTTTCCAGGGTGAAATCGGGAGCAGAAAATCCCTCTCGTGGACTGGGAACCACACCACTGGTTGTCTGGGCAGCAGATGACGCGGTAAGCCCAATCCACATTCCGCCCACAAAAACAACGGCTATCATAACGGCCGTCCAGCGGCGGTTATCACGTAACAGATACATTAACCATGTCATGAATTAAGACTCCGAAGCAAATGCTTGCCCACTTAAAAAGCCGATATAGGCGGGAACCAGGGGCAAGACACAGGGGGATAAAAAGGAAAGAAGCCCGGCCAGCATTGCGATGAGGTAGGTGGGCGTCTGAGAATCCCCTAACGGTAAGTCGAGATAAAACCCATTTTGCTGCGCCCAGATAGCAATGAAGGTCAGACGGTTTGTTACCAGCATCAAACCGATGAGAATGAGCAAAACACCACTGGCAATTTGAATCTTGCGCATATGGGGGCGCAGTTTGCGCAAAGCACCTACCGCCCGGTTCATGCCTAGGCCAATAATCAAAAAAGGAATAGCCAGCCCTAAGGCGTAGCCGCTGGCTAAAACCATGGCTTGCCCCGATGTGTTTTGGGCAAAACCAAGTGTGAGAATGGCTCCCAATGTGGTACCTACGCAGGGTGTCCAACCGGCGGCAAAAATGACACCCATCATGAGCGAAGACCACGCCATATTTTTTCGGTTTACTTGAAATTGGGGGCGTGTGTCTGAGTAAAAGGCCAGCCATGGAATTTTTAAGACGCCCAAGGTGTTCAAGCCAAAAATGATAATGACAAGACCGCCGATACGGGCGATTATTTGTTTATACTCGCCAAATACACGACCTAGCAGGGTGGCTGCGCCGCCCCAACCAATGATAAACACCAAGGAAAACCCAAGCACAAACAACACGGCATGAAAGAAGGTCGTGTAACGCTGGCTAAATGTCGGCTTAATTGTGGTATTTGATGAATCCATTAAGTATTCCTTTCGCGGTGAGACGCACTTTTTCCAGCGTGTTTGCTTGTCTTCAAGCCTTGTGTATGTGAGTCACACCTGTCGTTTATGATGTTTCGACCAAATCGGCAAATACCACAATCCGTTTATTGTTGACGCGATACGGATAACAAGAGATGAGGGTGGTTGTGGCGAAGGTGGTTGGTTCCAGTACCCATACTTCAGTAGGATCAACAATTTGTGTTTCGCGGATTAGGTAGGTGTAGGTTTTGATTTCTGTCGATACGATGATTTCATCACCAGGAGCTAATTTGTCTAAGTTTCGGAAAACCTCTCCATAAATATCATTATGCCCAGCCAGTGCTAGGTTGCCTTTCTGTCCTGGTGCAGCAGAATCGATCTTTTGCGCGACCCCTTTTTTGAGCTGTTCCCAATCATACATGCCCTGGACGACGGGACTGTCTATTTGGATGGCGGGAATTTCTATGCGGCGAG
>JACSSI010000683.1 GCA_014879345.1 Anaerolineae bacterium
GCCCAATATTTACTCACTCAGGCCATACAGGAAGATCCCAATAATCCTCAATCTTGGTATCTACTCAGCCTTCTCGTTGATGATAAAGAGAAGAAACAAATCTATCTGACGAAGGTAATCGAACTAGACCCGGATCATACCAAAGCGCACGAGCAATTAGTCGCCATCACAGAAATGGCCGCTCCTGCTGCACCCAAGCAGGCTGTCGTTGTAGCAGAAGATGAGGTTGAAGTAGAAGATGAGGTCGAAGTAGAAGAATTATCCATCGCTCTTTCCTCAGATTCACCTGATTTAGAAGCTCAAGACGAAGGCGAAACCCTACCAGATTGGATGGCAGATGATTTGCCTCTAATTGAGGATGAAACCGATATATTCGCGGTAGAAACGGCCGTTGCCGCCACAACGCCTGGTGCTGGAGAAGAAATCCTGCCAGACTGGCTTGAAGGCGATCTAGATGATGATTGGAGTATAGAAACGGAAACGGCCGTTGCTGAAACGGCCCCTGACGAAGACAAACAGCCTGCTGAAAAAACAAAAGCAGCGCCAAAAGAAGTCGCAAAAGAAAAGAAACCAGCGAAAGCAAAAAAAGAGAGCAACGAAAAGCAGCTCAACTACCTGCTTATTGGACTAATCATCATTGCCATCATCGTCTTCATCATCATGGCCTACATGATCTTCAACATGATGTAAAATCACGTAGGCGAAGTCCTATGCGATAAACTTCGCCTACGTTTCCCCACTTTTCACAGAAATTTGCTCATTTTTACCTGGCATCCCCTTGCCCTAATGCTTAAACCTGTATATATTCCCCCACATGAGTAATCGCCTCATTCACGCCGCCATGCACACCGATGTGGGACAAATCCGCGACCACAACGAAGACTATATCCTTCGCAGGGAACCCGCCAATGAGAGCGACATCGCCCAAAATGGCTGGCTCTACATCGTTGCTGATGGTGTGGGCGGTGCAGACGCCGGCGAAGTAGCCAGTCAGTTCGCCAGTCAACAAACCCTCAACCATTATCTTCGCAATTCTTCTCAAGAGAGCTGGGGACAGCGGCTCGTTGATTCCATGCAAGCGGCCAACACAGATTTACGGCGCATGGTGGCAGAACGCAATGACAACAGTCGTATGGCGACAACGATGGTGGCGGCCGTTATTGATCAACACAAAGCCTATATTGCCAATGTCGGCGACAGTCGTGCCTACCTTTGGCGCAACGGCACACTGGATCAGATCACTAAAGACCAAAGTCTTGTAGCCAAACTGCTGGAAGAGGGTGCCATCACAGAAGCCGAAGCGGAAAATCATCCACGTCGGAACGTGATCCTTTACAGCCTCGGTTCTGAACGTTCACCCAAAATAGATTTGTTTGAAAGGTTTCTAGAACCAGAAGATAAAATTTTGCTCTGCTCAGATGGACTGACCCGCCACGTTTCTGATGATGAGTTATGTCAATACCTTGCCAGTGATAATATTGAAGAGACAAGCAACAGCTTGATTACGCTCGCCAATAATCGGGGAGGGCAAGATAATATTACAATCGGTATTTTGCATTTTCTGGGTGAAACGCCGTTACAAAATTCCAAAATAAATGGCTCCAGCCAGCAAAAAACGATGATAGGCAAAACGGCCGTTCCCGCTGCCGCCGCCCAATCATCCAAAAGCCTCTGGAGATTGACGCTGCTATTAACAGTTGTACAAACCTTCTTAATTGTCTTTTTATGGGCCATGCTGTTTGCTTAGGAAACATCTATTCAGTTTCCCAAACGGCCGTTTTCAGCACCACCCACCCATTTTCCAGACAAGAAACCGAAATTGACCTGTTGTCATCGACAGTAACAGTCGATGATTTTATTTTATTTGCAAGACCCACAACACTACAAACATAGGTGAAGATAATATGATAGATAAACTACGCATTTTACCCCTGGGCGGTCTGGGTGAAATTGGCAAAAACATGACCGTCATCGAATACGGCGAACAAATCCTCATTGTCGATGCTGGCATCATGTTTCCAGAAAACGACATGCTGGGCATCGACCTCATCATTCCTGACTTCAAATACTTGATGGACAAACTCGACAAGATCGTCGGCGTGCTCGTGACACACGGACATGAGGATCACGTCGGGGCGCTGCCACATCTGATGGAATACGTAGATGCCCCCATTTATGCCACCCCCCTCACAGCTGGCCTCATCGAAGTAAAACTGCGCCGTCTCAGCGAGCGAGTCGATTTACGCACCATCGAAGCGGGTGACGTACTCCACATTGGCTCCTTTAAAGTAGAGCCATTCCACGTCGCCCACAGCATCCCAGACTGTGTAGGTTTTGGCATCACCACACCCGTTGGCCTCATCGTCCACACCGGCGACTACAAATTCGACCATACCCCTGCTGACGGCTGGCCTCCTGATTTTGCCAAGCTAGCTGAATTTTCGGAACGCGGTGTACTAGTCCTCCTGGCCGACAGTACCAACGCCGACCGCCCGGGTTGGACGCCATCAGAAATGGTCGTGGGTGAAGCCTTCGACAAGTTATTCCGTGAAGCTGAAGGTCGCATCATTGTCGCCACCTTTGCGTCGCTCGTCTCCCGCATCCAGCAAGTGGCCGACATGGCTAAAAAATACAATCGCAAACTGGCTATTACCGGCCGTTCCATGCGCGAAAATACAAAAATGGCCCGCCGCCTGGGTTATCTGGATATTGAAGAAGATATCATCATCGACATCTCTGAATCGACCAATTACCCCGACCACCAGGTTGTAATTATGGCGACAGGTTCCCAGGGCGAACCGTCCGCCGTGATGGGTCGCCTGGCAAGTGGGCGACACAATCAACTGCGTGTGCATGAAGGCGACACCATCGTCTTCTCCGCCCACCCCATCCCAGGCAACGAAGAAGTGGTCTTCCGCACCATCAACCGCCTCTTCCAACGCGGCGCCATTGTGCTTTATGAACGGGTGGCCGATGTTCATGTTTCCGGCCACGCCAGCCGGGAAGAGATGAAACTGCTCATCAACATCGTGCGCCCCAAGTTCCTGATTCCTGTGCATGGCGAACTGCGCCATCTGAAACAGCACGGCGAATTAGCCAAGCAGCTTGGCATCCCTGAAGAAAATATCGCCGTGGTAGAAAACGGCACGCCCATTGACATAGATGAGCAAAGCCTTGTCATTCATGAACGCCTGCCCGGCGGTTACGTCTTTGTCGATGGGTCAGCGGTTGGTGAA
>JACSSI010000684.1 GCA_014879345.1 Anaerolineae bacterium
CTAGAGGACAAACGAGCGAAGTTTGGACCATTTGGGACAATACCGCCATACCTTCTATTGAATCTGAGAGCGATCCCAATGCGATTGAGGTTGGTGTAAAATTCCAGGCCAATACAGCAGGCGTCGTAACTGGAATTCGTTTTTACAAAGGGTCAAGTAATATTGGTACACACATTGGGAATTTATGGTCTAATAGTGGTCAGCTCTTAGCTAGTGCTACTTTTGTTAATGAAACTGCAAGTGGTTGGCAGCAAGTAAATTTTGGTACCCCTGTTCAGATAAATCCTAATACAACCTATGTTGCTTCCTATCATACTGAGGTAGGCTATTATTCTGTTGATAATGGTTACTTTTCTACAACTGATGTTGTTAATGGTCCATTGCGTGCGCTTGCAGGTGGCGTGAGTGGTGGAAATGGTGTATTTGTATATGGTTCCAGTGCGTATCCTACGCAAACTTACAATAGTGCCAACTATTGGGTAGATGTGGTTTTTGAAACTGGACCAGATACAATGGCTCCTGTTGTAACAGGTGTTTTCCCTTTGCAAGCTGCTTCAAATGTATTTCCAGATAGCAATTTAACTGTCACTTTTAATGAAGCTATTGACCCTGCCACAATTAACGAAACTACTTTTCAATTACGTGATGCAGCAAATAATTTAGTGCCAGCCATTGTTAGCTTTAATGCTTTAAATAAGACAGCAACGCTTGATCCAGTGAATTCTTTAAGCATTTCTGCATTTTCAGCAACAATTAAAGGGGGATCTACGGATCCAGTTGTGAAGGATATTGCGGGTAATTCATTGTCTTCAGATTATTCTTGGTCTTTTTCTACCAGCACTTGCGATTCAGTAAATAATGAAATTGTTTGTGAGAATGCAAAACCCGGAAATCCTGCAAGTGAGTGGGATATTGTTGGTGCTGGTGATTTAAGCATTCAAGGGTTTGCCACTGATATAAGCGTGAATCAAGGTCAAACTGTGCATTTCAAGATAGATACGGATGCATCTGATTATGTCCTTGATATTTACCGAATGGGGTTTTATAACGGTCAAGGTGCCCGAAAGGTTGCGACTGTGCAACCATCAGTAACTTTACCGCAAAATCAGCCTGCTTGCCTTGAAGATACGACTACTGGATTGATAGATTGTGGTAATTGGTCTGAGTCGGCATCTTGGGCAGTTCCTGTGGATGCTGTATCAGGGATTTACTTTGCTAAAGTTACACGTACAGACACTGGTGGAGCCAGCCATATTGTATTTGTCGTACGTGACGATGATGGTGGTTCAGATTTGCTTTTCCAGACTTCAGATACTACTTGGCAGTCATACAACACATATGGTGGTAATAGTTTTTATGTTGGAGCACCTGCGGGAAGAGCATATAAGATAAGTTATAATCGTCCCTTTTCAACACGTGAAGTTTATCCAGAAGACTGGGTATTTAATGCAGAATATCCAATGGTTCGTTGGCTTGAAGCTAATGGATATGATGTTAGCTATTTTACCGGTGTGGATTCAGATCGATTTGGTCAGGAGATTCTGGAACATCAGGGTTTTCTTTCTGTTGGACATGATGAATATTGGTCTGCTGATCAACGCACTAATGTGGAAGCGGCACGAGATGCTGGTGTAAACCTTGCTTTTTTTAGTGGAAACGAGATTTTCTGGAAGACCCGTTGGGAAAATAGCATTGATGGAACAGGGACTGCTTATCGAACACTGGTTTCCTATAAGGAAACACACGATAACGCAAAGAGCGATCCTTTACAGAATGTCTGGACGGGTACTTGGCGTGACCCACGTTTCAGTCCACCGGCTGATGGTGGCAAGCCAGAGAATGCTCTAACTGGAACTCTTTTCAAGGTTAATATTGGGACGTATCCGATTAAAGTGCCGGAAGCAGATGGCAAGATGCGTTTCTGGCGTAATACAAGTGTAGCGACATTGGGTTCAGGTGAAGTTGCGACCTTGTCGGATTTTACTTTGGGATATGAGTGGGATGAATCCCCAGATAATGGATTCCAACCAGCTGGCCTTTTCCGTTTGTCAACAACGAATGTTACTGATGCTGAAGTTTTACAAGATTATGGATCTACATATGCTACCGGACCCGCGACGCATAACTTGACACTCTATCGTCATAATAGTGGTGCATTGGTATTTGGTGCGGGTACTGTGCAATGGTCTTGGGGGCTGGATGGTAATCATGATCGCCTAAGCTCTACACCAGATGTACGCATGCAACAGGCCACGGTGAATTTGTTTGCCGATATGGGTATTCAACCTGCCACTTTACAATCTGATCTGATTGCTGCTATTCAAACAACAGATGTTACAGCACCTACGTCAATTATTACTTCCCCAGTTAACGGAAGCACTATCCCAATTAATACGACTATTACAATCAATGGTACAGCTTCTGATGTGGGTGGGGCTGTTGGTGGCGTTGAGGTTTCGGTTGATGGTGGGGTAACGTGGCATCCCACAACTGGACGGCAGAATTGGAGTTTTGCCTGGACGCCGACTGCTGCCGGATCTGTTTCGTTGTTAAGTCGCGCAGTAGATGATAGTGGGAATTTAGAAACTGGCTCAGGTATTTCGGTATTTGTCTCTGATCAACCAGATACAGAATCACCTACTGTGTCTATGGTTAGCCCAACAGGGAACGAGACTGTGACGGGTACGATTTCGATTGAGGCTAGTGCGACGGATAATTTTGGTGTCATCGGGGTTCAATTCAAGGTGGATGGCGTTAATCTTGGTTTGGAAAATACGGCCGCTCCTTATTTGGTTTCTTGGAATACTGTCACGAGTGTAAATGGATCCCATTCGATAACGGCCGTTGCTCGAGATGCAGCCGGGAATACTACAACGTCAACGGCCGTTGTTGTTACCGTAAATAACCCCGTAGATACAACAGCACCTGTTGTTGCCAGCACAACACCCTCAAACAATGCGACAAATGTTTCGTTGGACACGATTGTTTCCGCTGTCTTTAGCGAGCCAATGGATCCGGCGACAATAAATGGCAATACAATTGAGTTGAGAGATGCTGCTAATAATGTCGTTCTTGCGCCAGTTACTTATGATGTCGCCACGCAGACTGTCAGCCTGACCCCCGTGAATCCATTAGTTGATGGCACCACTTATATGGTTACTATTCAGGGCGGCGCAACTGATCCCCGCGTGAAAGATATTAGTGGCAATGCTCTCCTGGCAGATTACACC
>JACSSI010000685.1 GCA_014879345.1 Anaerolineae bacterium
ATGCCGGTTATGGAGAGTCCGCTGCTGCATACCAAACTGCGTATTCCAACCGCCACGCCCACCCTGCTTTCTCGCCCTCGTCTCATCGACCTGATGCAGGTTCAAGCCAACGGCTTCCTGGCTTTGCTATCGGCGCCGGCCGGTTTCGGCAAAACGACACTGGTAACAGACTGGATTCGCCAGCAAGACAACCCGGTTGCCTGGCTGACCCTGGACGAACAGGACAACGATCCCGTCCTTTTTTGGCGTTACCTCATCACCGCTTTGCAAATGGTGGATGAACGCCTCGGCTTGCGGGCGCTGGCTGCCTTGACGGCGCTGAATAGAGTCCCCCTGGAAACGGCCGTTACCTACCTCATCAACGACCTGAGCAGCTTCATCCCCGCCGACGCCAGCCTCACCCTCGTGTTGGATGATTTTCACTGGATTCACCATGCCGCCATTCACCAAAGCCTCAACTACCTGCTTCAACGTCAACCGCCCCAGTTACACCTCATTCTGTTAACCCGCGCCGATCCGCCGCTGTCATTGGCGCGTTTGCGCGTAGCCGGGCGACTGGTTGAACTGCGTGCCGCCGACCTGCGCCTCACGCCAGCCGAAATTACCTCGTTTTTTAACCAGATCATGGCGCTCGACATCTCCCACGAAACCCTGGCGCTGCTGGCTAAACAAACGGAAGGCTGGGCCGCCGGGCTGCAACTGGCAGCCCTCTCCCTGCGCCAGCGCACTCCCGCCGACGCCGCTCGCCTGATGCAGACTTTCACCAGCGTCAGACAGCATGTCTTTGATTATCTCATGGAAGAGGTTCTAGCTTACCAAACAGCTGAGGTGCGCCACTTTTTGCAGCAAACGGCCGTTCTCCAACAATTTTCAGCGCCACTTTGCACGGCCGTTACCGGCCATCAAGACGCCGCCCAACTCCTGCGCCAGTTAACCGCCGACAACCTTTTTATCACCCCCCTCGACGAAGACGGCCAATGGTATCGCTACCACCCCCTCTTTGCCGAAATGCTGCACGTGAACCTCGACGAAGCCGCCCAACGCGACTGTCACCGGCGTGCGGCAAACTGGTACGCCGACCAGCAGCTTATGCAAGATGCCCTGCGCAGTGCCCAGGCCGCCGCCGACTACGAACTAATGGCTCGGCTGCTCACACAATCTTATAAAACCTTACTGGCCCATGCCTTGCTGGTCTCTTTGCAGAAATGGTTGGCAGCGCTGCCTGCCGCTTACCAGTCGCCCCGCCTGCGCCTGGCGGTAGCCTGGTGCCGCGTCTACGAAAGCGGCGAATCAGACCTGGAACAGATTATTGAGGACATCAAAACGCTATCGCCGGAAACAGATAAACCTTTCCAGGGTGAAATGCTGGCCGTGCGGGCAATTTATGCCTCTCTTTATGGCGAGCTTGATAACGCCGTGCAATGGGCTGCTGAAGCGCTTACCCTGATTGACCCCGAAGATTTTCTGAGTCTGGCGGCTGCCTACCAGGCACTAGGCAACGCCTACCGCTATCAAGGTGAACTCAATGCCGCCCTGGCTGCCTACACCCAGGCTCGACGCCAATTTGAAAAAATGGGCAATGTTTTTATGAGCCAACTGCCGCTCTACCGCACAGCCAGCATTCAAATTATGCAAGGGCGGCTGCATCAGGCATGGCAAACCTATGAATCCCTGCGTCAACGCGCCCAGGCCGCCGGATACGAACCCCTTATTATGACCGGCGAAGTATTTGGTTATCTGAGCGACCTGTACTGGGAATGGAACGATCTGGAAAAAGCGGAAGATTTTGCCCGGGAGGAAATCGAACTGGCGCAGGCTGGCAATATGCTCCTGGCGTTGGTTGATGGATACTCAAAACTGGCGGCCGTTTATGCCGCCCAGGCGAATGAAAGGGCAGCTCGAGAAGCGTTAGAAATGGCAGGGAAAACGGCCGTTCAGTTTCAATCAGCACCCGTCTCGGCGCAAGTGGCGCTGGTGGTGGCTCACCACGAACTCGCCTGGGGCAATCTCAGCGCAGCGGCTGCCTGGGCCGACGAGTATGCCCGTCAGCGTGGCCGCGAGAGCTGCGTGCTGCCGCCGCTGCTGGCGCAATCGGCTGATATCCTGCTGGCGCGTGTCTGGCTGGCACAGGGGCAGACGACCGCTGCCCAGACGCTGCTGGCAGAAGTAGTCAGCCAATTTGAAGCTAACGGCCGTATCCGCCTGGTGGTAGAAGCCAACATCCTGCAAGCCCTGGCCTGGGCCGCCCAAAAACAAGACGCACTCGCCCACAAAGCCTTGATACACGCCCTGGCTCTGGCAAAACCGGAAGGCTACATCCGCGTGTTTGTCGAAAACGGCTCAAGCCTGACACCTTTGCTCAATCAGGTGCGCCACCTGTTCCCGGATTACGTTTCTCAACTGTTACAAGCCCTGCCCACCCATGAGCCAGCCACTGCTCCTGAATCCCCTTTGCTTGATGCTCTGACTGAACGGGAACTGGAAATTCTGAATCTGATTGCCCACGGGCTGTCAAACGGCCAGATTGCCGAGACTTTGTTTATCAGCGTCGGTACAGTAAAAGGGCATGTCAACCATATTTTCAGCAAGCTGGATGTCAAGAACCGCACCCAGGCGCTGCTGCGCGCCAGGGAACTCAATCTGCTGACCTTATAGCTCAAATCTATAACTTTGGTTAGGCGACATCACAGCCTCGTTGACCTACACTAACCCTATGTTAGAACCATTGAAACGACGCGTGACTGTAGCTTTGCAAAACGAAACCACGGCGACTCTTTCAACGAATGGGCCAGGTGGTATTCAAGCAGGTTTCTTCCCCTGTGATGCGGCTGATTTAACCCTCTATTTGCTGGTTCCAGCCTCTTCTGATGTGCTGTTCAATTTGGAAACGGAAACGGCCGTTGTCATCACCACCCCCCACTGGCAGTTGGAAGGTGAAGCGGAAGTTATGCCATTGAATCAGGCGCCGCCCGCCCTTCGTCTGGTTCGTTTACCACAGGCCGCAGGGTGTGTGCTGGTTTCAGTGATCTGCTGCCGCATCCACTTTAACTGGACAGAAGGGTGGGGCTACCGCGAAACGATTGATTGTAACGGCCGTTGATGGGTTCACCCGTAATCGGTGAAAAATCCTGACTTAATCCTCGTCTGTCAATTCACCCCCCAGGGCGTTTCCAAAGTCAGCCTGAAAACAAGGCTCCCGCCAATCTTGCTTGAAAAACCCGTCGCA
>JACSSI010000686.1 GCA_014879345.1 Anaerolineae bacterium
ACCAGAGCGTTCCAGAAATGGTGTCAGCGTACTGGTGATGGCCGCTTCGTCATCTACCAACAGAATACATGCTTGCTCGTTCATGGCAGAAATTGTAGCAGATTTGGAAAACGGCCGTTATGCCAAACCTGTGACCGCGTGTAACCAACTCATTACACCTTGGAGAGACTCGCAGAGCAGGTTAAAATGTAAAGCCAAAGGATGAAAGATGAAATATGCGGAAGAAAATTCATCCCTCATCCCTCATCCTTCATATTTCCCAAAGGAGTCCCACATGCAATACAAAACCATCATTGAACCGTTCCGCATCAAAACAGTCGAACCCATTAAGCACACCACCCGAGAAGAACGTGTCGCTGCCCTTGAAGAAGCAGGCTATAACCTGTTCCTGCTCAAAGCCGAAGACGTACTCATCGACCTGCTGACTGATTCTGGCACAGGCGCCATGTCCTCCGCCCAATGGGCGGGCATGATGCTCGGCGACGAGAGTTATGCTGGTGCTAAGTCGTTTTATAAATTTGAAACGGCCGTTCGCAACATCACCGGCTTCAAACACGTCATCCCCACTCACCAGGGTCGCGCCGCCGAGCGCATCTTGTTTGGCGCGGCGCTCAAACCGGGTGACATTGTGCCTAACAACACCCACTTCGACACCACTCGCGCCAACACCGAATATCGCGGCGCTACCGCCCTCGACATCCCCATCCCCGAAGGGCGCAACCCGGCGGCGATACTCCCCTTCAAAGGCAACATCGACCTGGAAGCGCTCGAACGCACCCTTACCGAAAATCCAGGCAAAGTACCGATGGTCATGATCACCATCACCAACAACTCCGGCGGCGGCCAACCCGTCAGCATGGCAAACATCCGTGCCGCCAGCGAAATCTGCCACCGTCACGCCATCCCCTTCTTCATCGACGCCTGCCGCTTCGCCGAAAATTCCTACTTCATCAAACTGCGCGAAGAAGGCTACGCTGACAAAACACCGCTGGAAATCGCCCAGGAAATCTTCAGCTATGCCGATGGTTGCACCATGAGCGCCAAAAAGGACGGCATGGCCAACATCGGCGGCTTCCTGGCGCTCAACGACGATGCGTTAGCCCAAGAATGCAAAAACATGCTCATCCTCACCGAAGGTTTCCCCACCTACGGCGGTCTGGCAGGCTACGATTTAGAGGCCATCGCCGTGGGACTGGAAGAGGTGCTGCATGAAGATTACCTGGAATATCGCCTGCGCTCCGTGGCCTATCTGGGCGACATTTTGACCAAAGCAGGCGTGCCGATTGTGCAGCCGCCCGGCGGTCACGCCATCTACATCGACGCCAAAGGCATGTTGCCCCACATTCCCCAATCAGAATATCCCGCCTGGGCGCTGTCGTTGGTGCTTTATCTGGAAGGGGGCGTGCGCGGCGTGGAAATTGGCTCAGTCATGTTTGGGCAGCAGCCCGATGGCAGCGAGAAACCATCTGCTATGGAACTGGTGCGGCTCGCCTTCCCGCGCCGCGTCTACACCCAAAGCCACGTCGATTATCTGGCGGAGGTCATCCTACACGTCAACGACATCAAAGACCAGATTCGCGGCGTAAAAATGGTGGAATCCCCGCCTATGTTGCGTCACTTCTCGGCTAAATTGGCTCCGGCTCACGGCACGATGCTCACAAGCAAATAAAAAAAGCGGCGAGGGTGATCTTGTTACCCTCGCCGCTTCTTGTTTTACTCTTTCCTATTGGCTCATCCCTTCTGCCAAACAACAATCAAATTATTGAGCAGCTTCATTCCCCAGGTATTCTGGTCTAAAGTTACCTTTGCCACGTTCCCCATTAACAGCCTGCGTATTCATAGCAAATTGGAGGGTAGCAAAAGCCACGGCATCCGAATTGACGTCAAGTGCTTGAAGATTCACGTTGTCATAGGTATCACAAGCAAGATGGTAACAAGGATCATACTGCGCACCTGCTGTACCACCCCAAAGCGCAGCCTCTTCAGGCGTTTTGATACCCTCGGCTCCAGTGAACAAGCCACCAGAAGGAATACCAACTGCAATAAATGGCCCATAATCTGAACGGCCGCTGAAATCAGTTCCCTTATAGGGCAAATTAACCCCTTCATAATAGGATTCAAACACATCTTCAATTTGAGCGGAACCTGCTGGGCCTGGGCCAGCCCCGACACCATCAGAATCATCACCATCATAGATGAAGAAAACATGGTTGGGAGAGCCAATCATATCGAAGTTAAGGTAGAGTGCGATGTCGTCTTGCTCCTCTTGCGAGAGATTATTTACATAGTATGTGGAGCCAACGAGACCTGATTCCTCAGCACCCCACCAGGCAAAACGCACCTGATTGCGCGGTTTCACTTTTGCCATTTGTTCAGCAACTTCAAGGAGAGCCGCGCTGCCCGAGCCATTATCATTGATACCTGGGCCTTCATTCACAGAGTCCAAATGCGCACCAACCATGATCGTATTGCTGGGATTGCCTTTTGTTGTTTCTGCTAACACATTGTAAGTTGTCGCTGTCCCCCGGAATGTGTCTGTCTTGAGCCGCATAACAAGGCCTGGTGTAGCAGCCAACTGCTGTCCCACAGCTTGTGTCACCGATGTCACTGAAATATCCAATGTAAAAGTGCTGCCCAAAGTGCCGTTTAGCGTTCCAGGAACATTGTTATAAATGATGACACCGGCAGCACCAGCATTAAAGGCATTTGTGGCTTTTATGGCGAAAGAACATGTACCACGACTTATCAACGCGATATTCCCGACAGGGAAACCGGCAAAGTCAGCTGCGTTACAACCCGTAATGGCAGACACTGTGCTGACGGAGGCCGTATTATCACCACTCCCTGAGTAAGACATAATATTGGTTACAACGGGTCCTGTTGGAGGGGGAGAAACTTGTTCCAGAATGGTTGAGGAGAGTGTAATAAATGTTTGATATTGAAAATCCTGCACAGTTACATTATATCCGGCAGCCGTCATCCGCTGTACAACATAGTCAACAGATTGATTATACCCCGGTGTACCTGAAGTACGGATGCCGTTGTTCGCATCAGCGATGGCCTGGAAAGCGGCCTGATGTTCCCGCACTCCTGTTACCGTTACACATTCCAGCAGCTTCTTATGGGTGTTGTTCACACGGTTATCACATGATGACGAACCGGCCGAAGCAATTTGTGTAGCCATTAATATCACAATCATTATTATTGACATAATCAAAATTTGC
>JACSSI010000687.1 GCA_014879345.1 Anaerolineae bacterium
CTTGGATCCTCTTCATACCTCACCGTCAATCCGCCTAAATAGTCAACCCAACCGGATTCGACCCTGCCTGCGATATGAATGGCATAAACACCAGGATTATCGTAAGGGAATTTCATATATACCGATTTTAGATAAAGCAACTATATTGAATGGAGGACGATGAATGGGGTAGGAAACAAAACCCTGTGATGTGCTGAACAACCTAGTTAAGCTTATGTATAAGTATTGTACAGGTTAATCCGCGCAATTCCTATACCTAAAATTAGGTAATTTTTGGGTATTTTATTATTCAACAGAGGGGTGATTTATCAGATGGACGCTATCAATCCCAATTCTTTGGCACGATACACGGCTTGGAAACGGCCGTTTACCTTCAATTTTGTGTAAATATTCCGAGTGTGGGTGCGCACTGTGGCCGGAGAGATATTCATTTGAACCGCAATATCTTCAGGTGAAAGATCTGTGTTCAGCAATTTCAAGGTTTGTAACTCCCGTCTGCTTAACACGGTATTTAGAGTGGGAGCAGAGATGCTCTGGTTCACCGTTGGAAAAGCAGTCAAAATCTGGGAAATATATGACCCCATAGCCGTATTGTTTTGCTTTTGCAGCCGATTCATCAGGCTGGCCATACGTGGGCCCAGGTCAACGAAGTTGCGGATGAAACCACCCGGCTGCGCCAAGCGCAGCGCCCTATCGAGTTTCTCAGCCGCTTTCTGCCAGTTTTCTTGTGCTTCATAAGCCAGCGCTTGCAAAGCCAACACATCAATGTGAATTGTCTTCCGCTTGAGTGCGCGTATATAGTCTTCTAATTGCGCTAGATTAGACAGGGCTTCTTCAATATGATGGGTTGATTGCTGCGCTAAGAGAATTTTTATTGGCGTTAGCTGCGGCACGTAATAAAACCAAAGTGGCGGACGCGCATTAAAATCAACTAATGAACTCAAGTAATTTGCCCGAACAAAATCACCCTGATCAAGCGCTAACTCAACTTCAAATGCACGCATAATTTCCAGTGCTGTCGAATTCCATGATGCTTCAAAATAGGTGCTGGTCTGCTCAAAGATTCGACTGGCTTCTTCAGGCTTGTTTTGGTAACAATAAATACGGGTCAGCAAACAGACAGCATGGGTAAGGTAGGATGGGGTGGAAAAAGCCGGGTTCTCTAGCAATGGTAATAGATTTGCTTCCGCTGCGGTCAGATCGTTGTGCAGGTAGTTGATTTTTGCAAGAATATAGTGTGCCTGGCTGCGTACAACCCCAAGTTCGTGTTTGTTGCTTAGGCGTAAACATTCACTTATATGATGTTTTGCTCCAGGCAAATCACCATCCATAAAGCAAACAATACTCAAGTAGAGGAGCAGTTTTGCATGTATGAATGGCGGCCAGGTGAAGGCTATCAGTGACTCGTTGATGAGCGAGACAGCTTGGCCCAGATCCCCTGACATTTGATATCCTGCTAACAAGAATCCCATGGCAGCACTACGCAGGTGAAGTGCCTCGTTCGGCAAGTATTCATTTGCCC
The DNA here is from genome assembly GCA_014879345.1 of Anaerolineae bacterium. Taxonomy (GTDB): domain Bacteria; phylum Chloroflexota; class Anaerolineae; order Promineifilales; family Promineifilaceae. Next base: position 1,523 of record JACSSI010000687.1, read on the forward strand.
TTTTTCCGTAAACAATTAGATCGGCGGCTTGCCCGCTATAGAAGGCTTCCATGCATTGTAATAGAAAGATTTCTCCCTGGACTTCTCTCTCAATCGGTGATTCAGGTGGGAGGTTATTAACAAGACGTTTAGCTTGCTCCCAACATTTGAAAATCTCAGCATCTTTGCTACGAACGCTGGCAATATGGGCCTTGGTGAGTAAAAGGATCAGATTACGCGCGACGGCTGTCTCAGGAAGCATATTTATCATATGTTCCAAGTTATTCCACTGATCTTTATCCATAAGTTGAAGGCGTTTTTGAATAAAAATAGCAACGGCCGTTTCTGTATCTCCGGCAAGCAGCGCATGATGAATGGCTTCTTCAACCCAGCCACTTTCAGCCAACCACCGACTGGCGCGTAGATGGTGGTTGGCAATTTCCTCATTGCTTACTTGTTTCTGAAGCAGATTCTGCAAATGATGTTGGAAGAGATGGTGGAAGCGAAACCATTCACCCTGATCATCCAGAGAAACCAGGAATAAATTGGATTGCTGCAACCAACTCATAAATGTCTGCCCCGTGAGATGATCTCCTTCTTCCTGACAAACAGCCTCGCATAAAGGGGCACAGAAACGGTCTAGCAGAGCGGTTTTTAGCAGCCATGTTTGTTTGTCTGGCGAAATAGCGTTGAGCACTTCAACCAATAAATATTCCTGTAAGTATTGACTATGATCTTGAACGCTCGCTCCGATATGAGTCGTTCCCGAGCGAGAACGGAGAGAAAGGGCAACCAGGTGCAGCGCGGTTGGCCAACCTTCTGTTTGGTGAGTCCATTCGCTGGCTAAGTCCTCTTCAATTTCTCGTTGCAAAACCTGGTTGAGGAGTTTGGCTGCTTCTGTTGGCGTAAAACGCAAATCTCGCATTCGGATCTCCGTGATGCGCCGGTAAACTCGCAGCGAAGCAACTGGCAGCGGGGGATCCTGGCGGCTTATCAGTACCATGTGCAGGGCGCGTGGTGGATGTCCCATTATTTCAGTTAGGAAATCGAAGATGGCTTTATCGTGAATGACATGGAGATCGTCCAACACCAGGATGGATGGCTTCTTTATTTGGTCAAGATCGTTGAGTAGGCTGCGTGCCAGCATGGATGGTGGTAAAGGGGTCGGTGTCTCCAGGAGAGCCTCCGATTGTAAGGAAATATCAGGGAAGGCCATTTTAATTGCCGCCAGCAGGTAAGCCGTGAAGGTAGGTAGATCATTGTCTCGCTCATCAAGGGAGACCCAACCGCTGGGGCAGTGGCAGCGTTCCAGCCACATGCTGGTCAGCATACTCTTGCCAAAACCGGCCGGGGCCGAGATGAGTGTAAACGGCCGTTGTTGTCTTCTGCTTTCCAGTTGCTCCAAAAGTGCTGTACGTGACACTAAATCAGATGTGACTGGTGGCGGGTATAGTTTGGTCTTTAATAGGTGAGACATGTATTCTTTTCAGACCCCATGCATTGGCAACGCGTCAAAATGGGTGTCGCTTACGTATTAAAATGATGTCGTTAAAATTGAGAAGTCAACTATGTTTTCAAAACTTTCAATGCCCCAGCTGCTGTGCAAGCCGAATTCCAAAAATAGTGTACTGTGTTTATGGGGATTTTCAAATTCACAGACAGGAAATGAATAATTTTGATTTGGCATAAAACGAGCATTGATACGGGCGGAGGAATTTTTTTT
>JACSSI010000688.1 GCA_014879345.1 Anaerolineae bacterium
CGCCCGGCATATCCTGCTCATCAGCCGTCGAAAACCATCCGCAGCGGTGCGCGCCAAAATTGAGCAGCTAAGTGCCAACGACGCCAGCATCGCCACCGCCCAGGCGGATGTTGCCCAGGCAGCAGAGGTAGAACGCATCATCGCCCACATCTCAGAAACCATGCCGCCTCTGCGCGGGATCATCCATGCCGCTGGCACGCTAGACGACGCCAGCCTGCCACAACAAAGCTGGGACAAGTTCCAAACGGTCATGGGGGCAAAAGTAAGCGGCGCCTGGCATTTAGATCAGCTTACCAGAAACTGTCCGCTTGATTTCTTTGTCATGTTCTCATCGGCATCAACCCTGCTAGGCACGCCCGGCCAGACCAATTACAGCAGCGCCAATGCTTTTATGGATGGACTGGCCTTCTCGCGTCACGCCAGACGGCTGCCTGCCCTGAGCATCAACTGGGGCGCGTGGGCTGAGGTCGGCATGGCAGCCCATGTCGATGCCAGAACTCAGAGCCAATGGCAGGCATCCGGCATCGGGTTAATTGCACCGGATGAAGGTGTAGAAATTTTCTTCCAGCTGCTGGCACAAGCTCCCACTCAAGCGGGTGTTATGCCAATAGAGTGGCGGCGGTTGGCACAGCAAAATCAGGAAATGGGAAAACGGCCGTTCTTTTCTCAGGTATGGCCGCAATCAACCGCTCCAACAACTGTCAAAGCTGCGAGCAACGACACCCTGCTAACTGATTTATCACAGGCAACCGCAGACGAACAACTTGAAATTCTACAAGCCTACATACAAAATCAAGTCATTTGGGTATTAGGGCTGGATCCAAACCAAACCACAGACATTCACCAGGGCCTTACCGACATGGGCATGGATTCTCTGATGGCTGTAGAACTTAGCAAACGTCTGCAAGCCGGCGTCGGAAAACCATTGCCAACCACCTTAGCCTTTGAATACCCCACCATCAACGCCTTAACTGACTATTTGGCAACCGATGTCATTTTTATACAATCCACAGCGGCAGAAAAAGCGCCAGATAAAAATGACGACATCCAGGAAAAGCTCCTTGCTGAACTAGAAGACCTGTCCGAGCTTGAAGCGGCTGATTCATTGCTAAAAGAATTAGAAGATGCAGGATATTAAACAGGTATTCAAATTCAGGTTCGTAATGCTCACCTTAATGGTTGCTGACTAAAGTCATCACTACGAACCTGTTTAAGATTGATTATTAAGGATGCAATAACTCACACCGTTGAGTAAGCAGAAGCATAAATGAAAAAAACATCAAAAAACATATTTGTGACCATAATAGTCACCCTTCTAATTATCTTTTTTGTTGCGCAAACAGTTGGCGCCAAACCAGCAAACTCCCCAAGCCAGCAAGCAGCCACCGGTGATGTCATCATCTATGGTTCAAATAATGTTGACAATGCTATCGTAGCCATCAACTTAAGTCAGGCCATTACTACTCAAGTGGGAGTTGCCAGTTTACCCAATCAGGCAATGGCTCAAGACCCCTATACAAAATATGTTTATATGTATGAAGCTTTTACTACCGGTGATGAGCTTTTTTATTGGAATCCAACGACGTTAGCGAACACACTTGCTTTCCAATTTATGCCACCACCCGAAGAATATGCAAAAGGAATGGATTTTGCGCCTGACGGCACTTTATACTTAATGAATGACACTGACGAAATATACAGCCTGAATATAAACACAGGCGCTTGGGCTTACCTTGGTAACGTACCAAATTTGACACCTGCTACATTATATGGAAGAACAGGTGATATTGCTTTTGCACCTGATGGTACTACGTATCTCGCAACATACGAAAATCTCTATACAATAAAATTCAATGCCAGTACAAGCACATGGTCTTCCACTCTAATTAAAGAGAATATGTTTACCCAACCTTCAGGCCGAGATTATGTCTGGACAGGGCTAGCGTATTGTGATGACAAACTGTACGGGTCAAGTGGTGAACAACAACTTTCAGGACAATGGTTGTCCGCCATCTATGAGATTGATCCAGCTTCAGGGAATATGGTGAAAATAATTTCAAACGTGGGAACGAGGCTAAATGACCTCACTTCTTGCCAGCCCAAGGTAAAAAGATGTAATCTTCAACCCAACACCAGTTATAATTTCCGCATTGACCCGTTTACGGCAACTGTGCATATTGATACACTGGGTACATTGGCTTGTATTAGCATGAATCGTTATAACGTCAGCCATCCTGAAGCCACAGTACCATTGAAGACTGGCAATTATTGGAGTATTACGGGGACTAATGCAGGTGGGGGAACGGCCGTTAACTTTAGCGTTACCCTGACACTGCCCACAACATTTCCCCCAGACGCACAAGACAAACTCTGTCGTTACACTGGCAGCGGTTGGGACTGTGCAATGACCAGCTTCGGCTCCAACCGTGTCACCCGAGCAGGCATTCAAACATTTTCAGATTGGACGGTTGGCAATGATGCTGGTCCAACAAGCATTACCTTAAAATCTATCACAGCACATAGAAATGCTCCGCCCCAAATCGTTTGGCTGTTTGGCTTATTATTTCTTAGCATCATAGTTCTAGTTTATCGAAGACGCCATTCGTAAAAATAACGTTGATGATACAACTACCTCACAACATGTCCTCATCTTTCGTAATGATGAATCAAACTGGTGAAATTTTGACCAGTCAGGTGGTTTGTAGTGATGACTGATGAATGTGAAAAATTTAATTCGGTAACGCATCACTACCATTTACCCCCACCCTAACCCTCTCCTTTTGGGGGAGGGGATCGGCCTGGCTCCCCCTCCCCAAAGGGGCGAGGGCTGGGGAGAGGGGATTACCGGAATAATTGTTTAAAGTTCATAAGCCATCACTACAAACCAAATTACGAACGAACTCTGATGCTGTATTTCTCGAGAGAAAGTGGAATTTATCCGTGCGTATACAGCCCTGACGTAAGTGAGATCGTAACATACCAATTTTAGGATTAACCCTGGTATGTTCACGTCTTCGTGCACAAATTATAACAATTAATGGATGATAGGAATCAATAGTTATGAGTGACACCCCGGAAAATATTCAAGAATTACCCCCGCTGAAACGTGCTCTTTTTGCTCTAAAAGATATGCGTAATCGTCTAGATACAATCGAACAGGCTCAAGTTGAACCCATTGCAGTTGTCGGTATGGCTTGTCGGTTTCCTGGCGGCATAAATACAC
>JACSSI010000689.1 GCA_014879345.1 Anaerolineae bacterium
GCCCAGCGGGCTAAAGAGCGCCTGCTGCTCAAAGCGTTTCAACAAATCGACAATCTGGCTGCGCTGGCAGCCGTGCGCCAGGCTGTTTCCTGGCTGCCCCAATCTGGTCCGCAAGCTTTTTGGCAGGCTCTGGATCAGATTGCTGTTGATCTCAATGCTGCCCATCAAGCCAGCAGCCGGTTTAATCAGCTTACTCGCTTAAACCGCGCCTCCGCCGCCCTGCGCGAAATGCAAACTGCTTTACCGCAGTATCAAACGGCAAAAACCGCAAAAGAAAAAAGCGGCGTTGATTTAACGCATCTGCGGGATGAAATGATGGCTGGGTTTAATGAGAGTGAATTGCGTATTTTGTCATTTGATTTAGCTGTTGATTATGAAGATTTACCAGGCACGGATAAAAGCGTTAAAACCAGGGAATTGATTGCATACATGCAGCGGCAAGGCCGGATCAATGAATTGGTTGAGCGGACTGCGATGATGAGGCCCCAAAGTTTTAGCACCTTTGCCTTGCAATCAGCGGCTGAAGACATTCCTTTTGCATCAAGTGAGGCGCTCCGCCCCATCCTTGGTCAATGGATCCGGCTGGTTGAAACCGAAGTAAACCGCTTAACTGCTGAGAAAGAGGCAGGTGTAGAAATTCCCAATCCCTTCATTGCCGGTAAACCTATCTACCCGGATGGCAAAACGGTTTTCAAAGGACGTCAGGACATATTTGCTGAAATCGAACACAGTTTGAGTGCAGCCCAAATCCCCACCTTGCTATTGTTTGGTCCCCGGCGCAGCGGTAAAACATCGCTGCTGCTCCAATTACCCCAGCAGCTTCCGGGAAACGTGGTGCCTGTCTTTATAAATTTACAAGCAGCCGCCGCAACTGTTCACAGCGCTGCCGGTTTTGTGGTGGAGTTAGCCAAGAACATTGCTGAACAAAGCTTGCAGCATCGCGGCCTGACTTTGCCGCGTGTTAATGCCGTTGATTTTGAAAAAGAACCTTATCTGACATTCAGCCGCTGGCTGGATGAGGCTGCACGGCCGTTGATTGGTTTCACGCTTTTTATCACCTTTGATGAATTTGAGTGGGTAGAGAAAGCCATTGAGCAAAAGCGCCTGGACGAAAGCGTGCTCAGTTTTTTCCGTAACCTGATCCAGCGAGGTGGTGAGCCACCTCTGGCCTTGCTTTTCTCCGGGGTGCATCTCTTGAGTGAACTTAATTATAACTGGCCTTCTTATTTTATTAACGTCAAGACGGTCAAGGTTGGGTGTCTTCCAGAAAAAGATGCCCGTATTCTCATCACCAATCCCACAGCGGATTTTCCGCTTGATTACCAGCCTGAAACCCTGACAGCCTATTTACAGCAAACACGCTGCCAACCTTATCTGGTGCAGTTGGTCGGTTTTGAACTGGTCAATTATCTAAACAGTGAAGATCGTCGTGCCCAGGGCAACCATTTGCTGGCAACCCCTGCTGACCTCGAAGAAGGGTTTGAAAGAGGGCTGGCTGCCGGTCAAAATTACTTTGCTGAGTTATGGAACAGCAGTAATAACCATGAACGTTTGGTGCTGGCAGATTTAGCCGCTGGTGCTGGTTTGCCCGCTGAATTGGATGAAGGTCAGCAACTGCTTACCACCCGCCAACTTGTGCGCCGCGATTTGATAGAGCAGGTGAACGGTGGTTATCAAATCCAGGTGCCGCTTATTGCTCGTTGGATTCGGGAGGAATATCCTCCCAACCTCGTCCGCGCTCAAATCGCAGGTTCGTAGCACGTGTTTTAGTGCGCACTACGATCTTTTGTCTAGCCGCCAGATGGCGTAAAGGGCAACGGCCGTTACCGTGCCAGCAATCAGGTAAGCTTCAAGCGCATTGGCCTGGGTGACAAACAGGGCGATCAGACCAAAAACACCCCCGATGAGATACAAAAATAAGACGGCTTCCCGCTGGCTAAAACCACGCGCCACAAGACGGTGGCTGGTGTGGTCTTTACCGGGTGTATTGGGGCTGACGCCCCGGCGCAATCTGGAAAAGGTGACCAGGGTGGTATCAAAAATGGGCAGCCCTAAAATGAGAACGGGAACCATCCAGGTGACAGCGGTAACGTTATCGGGAAAGCGTAGCTGCAAACCTAAAATTGCCAGTGAATAACCCAGAAACAGGGAACCCGCATCGCCCATGAAGATTTGAGCTGGCTTGAAGTTGTAGCGCAGAAAGCCGAGGCAGGAACCGAGCAGGGCGGCGGCCAGCGCCGAAACCAGGATTTGCTCATTGAAAACGGCCAGCAGCAGCATAAAAGAAGCGGCTACCGCACTCACGCCCGCGCTCAACCCATCCATGTTGTCTAAAAAGTTGATGGCGTTGCTGATGCCAGCCAGCCAGAGGAAGGTGATGGCGTAGTTGGCGAGGGGGGGGATGGGCAGTTGCACGTGGATGCCGTAATAAAGCAGCACCAGAAAGCTGATGAACTGCCCACCCAGCTTTGCCCAGGCGGGCAAGCCAACCCTGTCGTCGATAAGGCCGATGAGGGCGACGATGCTTAAGGCGAGGAGCACGCCGGTGATGGATTGGGCGATGCGATTGGAGAACAGCGCCAAGGCTAAAATGGCACCCAGGTAAATGGCAACACCGCCCATCAAGGGAATGGGGGTGCTGTGCATTTTGCGTTGGGCGGGAGCATCAACAAAGCCCAGGCTGATGGCTAGTCGGCGAATTCCTGGAATGGAAACGGCCGTTATCCCCAATGCAATCGCAAAAACGACCAATACCGCTAACAATTATTCCACGACCTCTTCAATGTCAATGCGGATAATCGTATCACCCGGCGTGGTGGGGTTTAGCTGCGGATCTCGCAGGCTGATGGCGTTGAGCACATCGAAGCCCTCAATCAACTCGCCGAAAATGGTGTAGCCGCCGTCCAAATAGGTTTGAGGGCCAAAGGTGATGAAAAACTGGCTGCCATTGGTATCTGGCCCGGCGTTTGCCATAGCCAGGATGCCAGGGCGATCAAAACTGAGGCTGTTGTCTGTTTCATTGACAAACTGGTAGCCAGGGCCGCCGCCACCAGTGCCGGTGGGGTCGCCGCCTTGCGCCATGAAATCGGCCAATACGCGATGGAAGGTGGTTCCGTCATAAAAGCCCTGGTTTGCCAGGAATACGAAGTTGTTGACGGTGATAGGCGCTTCTTCGGGGAAGAGGCGCAGACGCATCTGGCCGTTTTC
>JACSSI010000690.1 GCA_014879345.1 Anaerolineae bacterium
CCTCAACGAAAATTACACCCTCTTTCTGCAAGTGTTGGACGCCAACGACCGGCTCGTGGGCCAAGTGGATGCGTGGCCGCTGCAAGGTACACTGCCCACCAGTCAATGGCAACCCGGCCAAACCATCACCGACCCCTACACCATCCAACTCGACAGCGACCTGCCTCCCGGCGACTATCGTCTGCTCGTCGGCTGGTATCTGCTGGCCGATTTGCACCGTCTGCCCATCCTCAACGAAGTTGGACAAGCCCAGGATGACAAACTGGTTGTCCCTGGTCTGTCATCTCCACCCTAACTCTGCCACCCTGCAACCTTGCAACCCTGCAACTTTACCACTTTACGCTATACTTACGCCCATGCAAAAAGAGCTTGAAACCATTTTAGCCCACTGTCAATTCCTAAACGGCTTAACCCCGGACGAAAAGATAGCTGTCATCGAAAACGGCCGTTCTGCCCGTAAATCAGCCGGAGAATATCTCTTTCACCAGGGAGAACCCTCAGACACCATGTATATCCTCTTGTCTGGGCGCATCAAACTGACACAGATCACAGACAGCGGTCAGCAAATCATCGTCGATTATTTTGGGCCTGGTGCCGGTTTAGGTATCGTCGTCGGCTTGAGCAAAGTGCCATACCCACTTTCCGCCGAAGTCGTAGAAGATATCGAGGCTGTCAGTTGGCAGCGTGCAGATTTACATCAGTTAATGCGCCGCTATCCCACATTAGCCCTGAACGGCCTGGATATGTTGGCCGAACGCTTTCGCGTGCTGCAACTAAGGTTTCAAGAAATCGCCACCCAGCGCGTAGAACAACGCATCGCCCGCACCCTCATACGCCTCGTCAAACAATTTGGTGTCAAAACAAAAGAGGGTATTCGCATCGACATGCCGTTAGCACGCCAAGACCTGGCACAGATGACAGGGACAAACGTCTACCAGGTCAGTCGCATTGTCAGCAAATGGGAGCAAGACGGTCTCATCAAAACAGGGCGCAAACGTTTCACGCTGCTGCAAGTGCATGGTATGGTTGCCATCGCTGAAGATTTATTCGAGGTCATACCTTACGAACATGAAGCCAAATAATTGTAACTACTCGGGTAGAGCTATCAGGTTTACTCAAGAGATAGCTATCTGACCGGGCCAAATCTGTCAGATCGTTCTCGAGAGACTTGGTAGTTACAAATAGTTGCAGAAATGCAACGATAAAGTGGCAAACTCTTTGTAAGCTATCCTCGAATAAATAGTGATGGAGAAAACAAAATGCCACAGGAGCTTAACTTGGCCCAAAAAATGATTGACGAACTGCTAACCAATTGGCCGGAAACGGCCGTTGTCTTCAAACGGCACAACATGGCCTGCATCGGCTGCGATGTCGCCCATTTCTACACAGTCGCCGAAGCAGCAACCGTCTACAAACTTCCCGTTGATGAATTCGTATCTGAGCTAGAAGCCGTTATCAATAATCAGAAACCACCTGCTCACTAAAAGCCCACGCCCCATACCCTACCACACGCGCCTTCGATCCAGCCGTATCCCCTGAATTACGCAAATCAAGCGTCACCACTGACATGTTTCGCCGTTTAGCCGACAGCAGCAAGCCCTGAATCGGCCGTCTTCCGCACGCCCCGTCTCTTTGAATGGCTTCCGGTTGAAGCCTCTCAATCGCTGCGCACGTTGCACCATCCAACTGCTGCGCCTGTTCATAAGTCAAGAAATGGCTCAGATCAGAACTAATTACAATCAAAGTCTCGACGCCACCCCATAAGGCCTCGATCACCTCATTTACTTCTTCTGGACTGCTATGCCCCACGACAAATGGCACCAGGCTAAAATCACTCGCTATTTCTTGTAAAAACGGCAAATGGACTTCAATGCCATGCTCACGCACATGGGCGGCATCCAAAACCTGCACTTGGGGCAATGTTAATGCCAGCTTTATGGCGTTTTGATCTATGCCGACGTCACCCAGTGGTGTCTGGAAGGTTTGAGCGCTGGTGGTAGCCAAACCATGAACCGCTATCGTGTGCGCAGGACTAAATATGAGCACCCGTTTGATTTTCCCAGCCAACGGAATCACAGGCACGTAGGCTGAAGCGGCTATCGGGCCAGAATAGATGTAACCGGCATGGGGGGCGATGATGGCCTTGGGGGGTGGTACACGGGTCTGGGGAGAAACAGCCTGTCCTGAGCCTCGCTCCACTGAGTGATGTTGAAGTGTCGAAATGGACGCTTCCAAAAAACCGGTCACCGTTTCTCGCAATCGTTCAGGATTGTTTGGATAAAATGTGCCGGCAACTGCCGGGGGTCTCACGTTCATATTGTTACCCTCCTTTCACATTTTAACGGTATTTCATCTCTGGGTGCAATATCATTAAAGCCACTGGGTAGGCGCAAGTTTTTTTGATAAGCGGAGTTTGCACGCCCTCGTCTTAGCGTGAGTGACAACTTATGTCGCAATTGCTGCGTAACAGCCAATATTTACGCTATCTTCACGGCTGCAAAAGCTGCCCCCGTGCTACAATCCCCTCCCTGTATTTGAAACATTTGTTCTATATTTTGCAGTTAATTTCGAATGCATCGCAGCCCACCTTCTTGCAGCGCAACAACCAAGTCTCTCGAGGTATACCTGTCAGGTTTGGCCTGAATAGACAGCTATCTCTCGAGTAAACCTGACGGGTCTACCTGAGCAACTACTTTGAGTCAAAGTCACCTATTATGTCTACTGAATTAACCCACTTGCGCAAGCTCCTGATCCAGCATTATTCCCTGGATGAATTCCGCACCTTATGCTTCGATTTGGGCATCCTCTATGACAATTTGGGCGGGGATGGTCTCAGCGGCAAGGCGCGTGAACTGCTGCTGCTCATTGGGCGTCAACAGCGTTTTGAAGAACTGCTGCACCACATACAAACAGAACGGCCTGACCTTGATATGACAGGCTTGACCTCCACGCTGTTACAAGCTGCTATGCCTGCATCAGAGCCACCTCCGGCCAGCCAGTAACTGTCTCTTGGGTGTATAATGAAATGAGTCCAATAGGGCGAGACAGGCGGGAATCGAAGCATAGGTGAATAGAAAAGAGATGATCCGCCTGTCCCACCCCTACGATTCGGTTTCAAATTGAGAATTGCTCACGAGGGCTGAGCCTGTCGAAGCCAAAGCGATGCGTGCTACACCACTACCGCCTTTGCCTTCGACAAGCTCAGG
>JACSSI010000691.1 GCA_014879345.1 Anaerolineae bacterium
AACCCACGCCTTAGATAATCAATAAATTCCGGATCGTCTTCGATAATAAGCAAATTGGCTGTCATAAGCACGCTTACTTTAGGTTTAAGGTAGGCATATTTTGTAAAATGTGGAACCTTCATAAACTTCGTTGGCCAACGGCAATACCAGGGGAAATATTAAAGTGTTATCACGTGTGAACATATCCGTTGTTCTCATCCTGATCTCGTACACATAAATTTTAGAACTTCAAATAAAAGTATCGGAACGCCTATTATTAACCCTACCCCAAATAGAGGGGTATGTCCCATGCTCCCAAGTAAGAATCCGGATAATATTAACATTATTGCAGAGGTTGCAACTAGAAATGTTGGCCAATTAGTATTCTCGAGGTCACCGTACTCCCAAATGGAGGCGGAGAGAATAATCGCGCCTAAAATAAAAACAATTCTGCTATCAGTGAGGTGATTAGCAAAACCTAAAAAAGCGGGAGAGAGATACAATCCAATTACTAACAGAAAGTATATTCCGAACCTGTTTTTGAGAATCATGATTTATTTTCCTGAATAAGTTTGATTAAAGGTAGTGAAATGACAATATTTCCGTTGCGATTTAAGTGTAATTATCATTAAAAACTCCTTACTTTCATTTTTATTCATCATTCCTATTGTTTTTTTCAAGTATGGCAAGAACATCGGTACTCCTGTGGTGTACGCCTGCCAAGCTTCACTGACTCCTCATGGCTTTTCAAACCTGCTTCATGGCTCTGTGTTCGGGTTGGTTCTGGGTGGCCAGATAGCGTGACGTAATATCTTGCTGAATAGTTAACTAATCTTCTATCCAAAGCGTCGTATGTAGGTAAGCAATGACGCTGTGTACTTCTTCATCAGTAACTTGGTCACCCAGATCTGGCATTTGCCACCCTAAACCTAACTTGCCATTCACGATCCAGTCGTGAATCCCAGAGTCCGGGTGTTCGTAAGCATGTTCAGTCTCATCCCAAGCCAATAATCCCTATTTACACCTGTTGCATTGTCAAAATATCATAAGCAAGTATACGCATCGTTTCATCTTCAGTACGATCATAGAGTAAGGTTGACATTTCTACGGCCTGTCGATGATGGTCGTACATATCATGAGCAAAGCCGACATCGGCGGATTCTACGCCAAGTATTTGCAATGCTTTAAGCTAGCAGCCTGTCGGAAAAGTCTTTAGCCACAGCATTTTGGCATTAAAAATGACCTAAATCGGTGCTTTTTAAGCTTAAATGGCGGCTTTTTGAGCCGATTTTGGCTCATGATGATAGTTCTCCGACAGCCTGCTAGTAACTAACACTCCTGGCAAGGAGAAGTAAAAATAGGATAATCATTAGCTCATATGGATGCCGCCAGGAAACGGCCGTTTCCGATTGGTCTATATCTGTTGCTAAAAGAAGTATTTGCTCCTTGTTTCTTTTCTGTCATCAACTTTGCCGTCCTTATTGTGGCTTTATCCATGGGATTGTTCCCGTTGTGGTTGGGTGCGCCTGCTCGGCAGGCCCAGGTAGCGGGGCGTCACGGCCTGGTACTGCCGGTAGGCGTCGCCATGCTGCCGGTGCAAATGTTCTTCCTCCAGAAACACCTGTATCTGGATGGCGACATCGCCCAGCAGCCACAGCGCCAGCGTCAGGGCATTGGGCATGACCAGAAACAGCCCCAGCAAATTGAGGCGCATGCCCAGGAAAATGGGGTTGCGAGAAAAGCGGAATAGTCCGCCAGTTACAAGTGTCGTTTCATTTTCTTCATCAATGCCGATGCGCCAGGAATTGCCCATGTGCGCCTGCGCCGCCAGCACCCAGATGAAGGCCAGCACGAGCAGCGTGACGCCAACGGCCGTTACCGCAGCACCTTCCAGCCACGTCAACGGTCCCAGATAAGCATACCAGTCGGCTGGCGCCAGGCTGTAGAGGAGCACAGCAGCCACGCTGCCAAGCGACACCAGCCGGTACAGTCGGCCCAGAAAGCTCATCAAACCGTCTGTTTGGGTAAGTCGATAAGGGTTAACCCCTGTGGCCCGCCAGGTCACATAGCTGCGCCAGAAAAAGGCCAGGGTGTAAAATAAAATCACGTAAACGAGGATGAATAGTTTCATTGTCCTTTTACTCCTGTGGCCACGACAAGTGACACATCATTGAAACTGAGCCAATCGTGGACGAGAGACAGCTTGTTATACTAGCGGAGTGCTTCATTTGTCGTCATGATTGGTACCGCAGCAAGCGAAGGGCGTTTAAGACCACCACAATGGTGCTGCCTTCATGCAGGATGACGGCCCCGCTTAACTGCACCATCCCCAGCACAGAGGTGAGAATAAGCAAACCTATCACGCCCATCGAAATAGCTAAGTTCTGCCGGATGATAGCCCGGCTAGCCCGGCTCAGGCCGACAGCAAAGGGGAGTTTGCTCAGGTCATCGGCCATGAGGGCCACATCGGCCGTTTCCAGGGCCACGGCCGTGCCTGCCCCGCCCATCGCAATCCCGACGGTTGCCGTTGCCAGGGCCGGGGCATCGTTAACGCCATCACCAGCCATTGCAATGTCGCCATGTTCCTGCTGAAGCGCTTTAATTGCTTCTAACTTCTGTTCCGGCAGCAGCTCGGCCCGCACATCAGTTACGCCCACTTCTTTACCGATTTGCTGGGCCACATCGTCGTTGTCGCCAGTGAGCATGACCAGTTTCTTAACCCCCAGGTCAAGCAGAGCTTGCAATGTTTCCTTCACACCAGGGCGGGGGGTGTCGGCCAGGGCCAGGACGCCAAGGAAACGGCCGTCTTCGCTCACCGCCATCGTCGTCTTGCCCTCCGCTTCAAACCGCTCAACCGTTTGCACTACCTCGTCATCCAGCGCGTGCCCATCGGCCTCGCGGAACAGTTTGAGTGAACCAATGAGTACCGGCTTGCCGCCTACTTCACTCTTCACGCCGCGCCCGGTTACATTCTCCAGCCCATTGGCCGGGGGCAAATCCAATCCTTTCTCCTGCGCCGCCAGCACGATGGCCAGCGCCAATGGATGATTGGACTGCTGTTCTACCGCCGCCGTAATGCGTAATAGATCGTCAGCGCCGGTTCCGTTCAGTGGTACGGTGTTTGTCACCTTGAACTTGCCCTCGGTGAGCGTTCCTGTCTTGTCAAACGCCATCACGCTCAAACCGCCCAGATTCTCCAGGTGAACGCCA
>JACSSI010000692.1 GCA_014879345.1 Anaerolineae bacterium
TTCGGCCAGGGTAGAGCCATCCAGGCAGACAAGGATTTTCTTGAATTTACCTGCCACCTGTTCCACTTGTTCACGAATGATGAGGGTGGCGCAGCAGGCCTGGCGCAGCACTTTTTCCGTGACGCTGCCATATACCCATCGGCTTAACCCAGAACGGCCGTGGCTGGAAATGACAATGAGGTGAATATCATTTTCCTGGGCATAACTGATGATGGTTTCGGCGACGGCGCCTGTTTTGGCGGCTGGCACAATGGGCACGCCGCTCTCACCATACTCGAGCGCGACAGCGGCTAGATAAGCGTTTGACTCTTCCTCGCCTAAATGAATGGTTTCCGTGTAAAGTGTCGGTTCTAGCGCCACCATGATGGGCGGCACGACGCGCAAAATATGGAGTTCACATTTATTTGTGGTGGAAAAAGCTTGGGCGAGGGTGATGGCGGCAGGAAGGGCTCTTTCGGCTAAAGGTGAACCATCTAACGGAACTAAAATTCGTTGACACGTGTTCATGGCTGCCTCCTCAACTATTAGGTTTGTAGTGCGCACATTAGTGCGTATACGGGCGGCTACAAACTTTTTCATTTATCGTGGCACCCCTCTCAGGGGGAACCCCTATATCAAACTCCCCGTAAGTTGATTGTATTTAGAGGATAATGGTATTAAGCTTGGCGCATAAGTGAAAGATGTCATTTTTTCGCTTGATGAACATCATAAAATTTTCTTACAATTATGAGGAGGCTGGTATGGATTCGTTGTTTGTGGATTATTTGAACCGCTTGGAGGCGATGCATCAGGGTGCGAAAGAGGCGATTACAGGATTGCCGCCGGAGGCTTTGGCCTGGGTGCCGGGACCGGAGATGAATTCATTCACTGTGCTGGTGGTGCATCTGGCTGGCTCAGAGCGCTTTTGGGTGGGCGAGATGGCCGGGCAGGAATTGGCTGGGCGCGTGCGACCTGAAGAATTTGCGGCAACGGGGTTGACGGAAGCAGAGTTGGTGCAGCGTTTGGACGAATCACTTGCGCATAGCCAGCAAGTGCTGTCCAATCTGCTCCTCACCGATTTAGATAAGATGCATATGTCATCTGTTCATGGGGATGCGTATCGGGTGTCGTGGTCGTTGATGCATAATTTGGAGCACGTGGCGCTGCATGTGGGGCATATGCAGATTATGCGCCAGATGTGGCAGATGGGGAATGGCTAATTGTCAATTGTTAATTGTTAATTGTTAATTGGTTCCAGAAGTGGCCGAGGGGGGTGGGGGCGGCGTTGTCGAGCAGGTAGGTGCAGGGGAACCAGTCGGGGTCGCGGGTGACGTACCAGGCGATGGCTGTGTAGCCGGGGTTGGTGGAGATGTCGGGGTGAGGCCAGGCGGGATCGCGGGTGAACCATTGGCTGAGGGGTTTCATGAAGTTGTGTTCAATCCAGGCATGGTCGTACCCGTCACAAAAGAGCCAGCCCGCTTCCGTAATCCAGATGGGGCGGTCGCCCAGGCCGCTGCCGACGTGTATGTGCTGATACCAGTCGTTGGCGGCTTGCACCAATGACACCAGGCAGCGGCCATCCTGGCAGGTAGCGGGGTCGCCATATTCGCCGCGTACGGGCTGGTCGGTGATGGTGGGGTAGAGGTGAATGTGTACGCCTTCGATTTTGTCCAGCTCGCCAGCCAGCGCCAGGGTGTCGATGAAGCTCCACCACCAGATGCGTGTTTCCTGGGAACTGAGCCAGAGCAGACCACCGGCAAAGACGCGGGCGTGGGGGTCGTTTTCCTTGATCATGTCGTAGACGGCGCTGTAATGCTGGGCGGCCGCAACAGGGTCGTTGGCGAAGGTTTCGCCGCACTGCACGCCGGGCGCATCTGGCTCGTTGTATACCAGCCACACCCGGCCAGAACGGCCGTTTTGAAAATCATCCTGCGCAATTTCAGCAATGGTGTGGGGCTGTCCGTATACATCCGTTTCTTGGATGGCGTCGCACCAGACCATGCGCACGTATTTGGGATCAGCACTGCGCTGCGGCTGGTAGCTAAAAGACCAGTCATAGTACCAGTCGTAAGTGAGATGTTCCAGATTGACAGCGGGTTTGAACAGTCCGCCGTTTTGCCAGGCGTCGCCGATGCCTTTAGGCCCGTAGCTCATGTGAAAGGGAACGGCCGTTTCCGCTGGCGGTGGTTTGCGATAGAAAACGAGAAAAAAGAGTGCGACCAGGATGACCAGACTGGCAATAAAATATATTTTTTGTCGTAATTGCTGCGGAGCGTGATGGTCTGCCATGGCGAGATGGTATAAGTGAATGGCGGATTTGCCAATGTTTTGTCGGGCAGCATTGGTTGCTGCCTGAGAATCGTTTATAGTTGGCAGCTAATACTGCATAGCGGTGGCTGAGCTTGTCGAAGCCAAAGTGGTTGCAGCACGGCCTCTGCCTTCGACAGGCTCAGGCGGCGGCTGGCTCAGGCGACGGAGGCTCAGGCGGCGGTTGCCCGGTTTAGTTTTGTCGGTTTTACGATGGGAAATAAGGAATCGTCTCTAAAGGAGCAGGTGATGAAAGCGATTGTGGTGCAAGGTGATGGGCAGAATCCGGTGTTGGTGTGGCAGGAGACAGCGGATGTGGTGCATGGACGGGATGAGGTATTGGTGGCGGTGAAGGCAACGGCCGTTAATCGAGCCGATTTGATGCAAGCCCGAGGTAATTATCCGCCGCCGCCAGGAGCCAGCGAGATTTTGGGGCTGGAAATGGCAGGTGCCATTGAAGCGGTTGGGGCGGATGTGGTCGATTGGCAGGTGGGCGACCGGGTGTGCGCCCTGCTGCCGGGTGGTGGTTATGCGGAGAAAGTTGCCGTGCCTGCCGACATGTTGATGCGCCTGCCAGATGCGTGGACGTTTGCCCAGGGAACGGCCGTGCCTGAGGTCTGGTTTACCGCATTTGTCAATTTGTTCCTGGAAGGTGATTTGAAACCGGGTGAAACGATCTTGATCCACGCTGGCGCCAGCGGCGTAGGCACAGCGGCCATTCAATTAGCCAAGGCAATTGGTGCTACTGTCTTTGTGACGGCGGGTGCGCCGGAGAAACTACGCCGCTGCCGTGAACTGGGTGCAGACCTGGCTATCAATTATAAGGAAGAAGATTTCTTAACGGCCGTTCAAGAAGCCACCAATGGCAAAGGAGTCGATGTCATATTGGATCCA
>JACSSI010000693.1 GCA_014879345.1 Anaerolineae bacterium
CCGACGCTGGAAGAAATGTTCCAGGCGTTCCCCGATATGCCCATGAACATCGAAATCAAGCAAGATTCGCCATCTATCGTCGAACCGTTTTGCGCTCTCATCCACGAATACAACATGGAAGATAAGGTACTCATTCCCACTTTCCATCCCGACACGATGAACGAGTTCCGTGAAAATTGTCCCGGCGTTGCCACGTCAATGACTGAACCAGAAATCCGTTTGTTTTATGGACTGAATATGGTTGGCTTGGGCAGCTTTTTCAGTCCGCCCGGACAAGCATTTCAAGTGCCGGAATCGTCAGGCGGCTTGCAAATTATCACGCCCCGCTTTGTCGAGAACGCACAAAAGCGTAACATCGCCGTTCACGTTTGGACGGTGAACGACCCCGCCGACATGGAACGTCTTATCGAAACCGGCATTGACGGCATCATCACCGATAGACCGGATTTGTTGTTGGAAGTTTTGGGGAGAAAAGGAAGCTAGAGGAAGGAGCGAGAGCTAGAGGAAAATCGAGCCTCTAGCTCTCGCTCTGTCCTCTTGCTCTGAGGAGCATTATGCGCAAACGAGTAACGTTATTTATCGTCGATGTGGCTGACGACAAGATTTTGATGATTCATCGTAGACGGGATGGCGAGGTGTATTACGTTGTGCCGGGCGGCGGGGTGGAAGAGGGCGAAACGGAAATCGAAGCGGCTTATCGGGAGACGGATGAGGAGACGGGGCTGGTGATTGAACTGGGGGAATTGTTGTGGAAACGGCCGTTTTCCACCCCCACTGGCAACGGAACCACCATCGAGCAAATCGAATACGCCTATCTCATCACCCAATTCAGCGGCATCCCCACGCTTAGCGGTCCCGAATTCGACCGTCAATCAGACAGTAATTTCTACAGTCTGGAATGGATGCCCCTTGCCGAGTTCCCGAATCAGGTTGTGTATCCGTCGGGGATGGACAAGGCAAAATTATTAGAAGCCATTCGTAGGGGCTAGGCAACTGGTTGATTCACGGGGAAAACGTCAAACGGTTTCTCCAGTTGCCTCGCCCGCGTTGTTCTGGGGCGTGTAAATAAGGGCGACACGGGCGACGCAATCGGGGAAAAGACCAAACGTTTTTCATGGTTTTAACCCGATTGCATCGCCCCTACACGAAATTACGGAATCTCTCGATCCACAGCCTCCGCCACACGTCGCATATCGACCACCAACTGAGCAAATTTCTCTGGCTTTAATGACTGCAAGCCATCAGACATCGCTTCATCAGGGCGAGGATGCACCTCAATAATCAAGCCATCAGCGCCAGCGGCAACGCTCGCTTTGGCAGCGGGTGCCACATATTCCCAACGGCCGGTCGCATGGCTGGGGTCTGCAATCACCGGCAAATGGGATAGCTGTTTGGCGACGGCAATGGCGTTGATGTCAAAAGTATTGCGCGTGTAGGTTTCAAAGGTGCGGATACCCCGTTCACAGAGCATCACACGGGTATTGCCGTGGCTGAGAATATACTCGGCACACATCAACCATTCCTCGATAAGACTGCTCATACCGCGCTTCAACAAGACGGGCGCCTGCGATTTGCCGACGGCATGGAGCAAGGCATAGTTCTGCATATTCCGCGCCCCAATTTGGAGAATATCGGAGTATTCTGCCACCAACGGCACCAGCGCCGGTTCCATTACCTCGGTGATGATGGGCAAGCCTGTTTCCTCACGCGCTTCGGCCATGTATTTCAGCCCTTCTTCGCCCAATCCCTGGAAGGCGTAGGGTGAAGAACGGGGCTTGAACGCGCCGCCACGCAGGATGTGGGCACCCGCTTCTTTCACCGCCCACGCCGTCTCAATGATCTGACTGCGGCTTTCTACGGAGCAAGGCCCAGCCATAATGACCAGCTCTTTGCCGCCAATTTCGATGTCACCAATTTTGAAGGTGGTATCGTCTGGCTGGAATTCGCGGCTGGCAACTTTGAACGGCTTGAGAACGGGAACCAGTCGTTCCACACCGGGCATCCGCTCAATCTGGTCTTTGTACAAGTCCCGATCATCCCCGATGAGGCCGATTATGGTGCGTTCTTTGCCATCAGAGAGATGAATTTTGAAGCCTAACGATTCGGCACGAGCAATGACAGCGGATTTCTGCTTCATCGTCGCATCTGCTTTCATGATTACAATCATCATTTTTTCCTTCCGTTTAGCCATGCGGTTTCGTGGGTATGGCTTAAACGTCTATGATCTTAGTTTTTTTGAGTTTGTCGAATTCTTATCAATCCAAAGTCAGCCCTTCAAATAAGCTGTGTAACTGCAACCCAGCCTCCGGTTCGGGATACGCCAACGCAAAGTACTCCGTGCTGAAAAACTCGGACATCTCTGATTCTGGCAAGCGCCGAAACAGGCTGTCCTCACCAAACTGGGTGCGATGACAGTTGAATGCCGTCCATTTAACGGCCGTTGTGCCATTAACCTGAATTGCCACCTGATACTTATCGTCAGGCCAGGCGTTTGCACGCCGCTTTTCCAGGCCATCAAAAAAATCCACGGGCAAACCATGCGCCATCATACGTTCCTTCAGTGCCATAAAACTGGCTCTGCGCAAGATGGGGTAAAACAGGCGCTGTGTATGCCAGGACGCACCCAAATCAGGCCGATAATCAGGATCATCTGCGGCGGCCAGAGCCAGATGCGTATGTTTGTGGATGGCAATGTGATCAGGATGACCGTAGCCGCCAAATGGCTCAAAGGTCAGTGCCACGTGGGGGCGCACGCGACGAATGATTGCCACCAACTTCGCCACGACTTCATCGTCATCAGCGTTGATGTAGGCGTCGGGGCGTTGGTTGTCGGCGGTGCCAGCCATGCCGGAATCACGGTAGCCCAGAAAGGTGACATCGGCCATGCCCAGCGTTTGGGCGGAGCAGTGCATTTCGCGTTCACGCACCATGCCTAGATTTTTTGATGTGGCTAACGCCGGGTCAGAGATTTCGCCAGCTTCACCTCGGGTGGTGACGACCCATTCGATATAGACGCCATTGGCGCTGTATTGCGCCAGCGTACCGCCGATGCCCAGCACTTCGTCGTCCGGGTGGGCGTAAAAGCCGAGTAGGCGAGGTTGATTAGTAGTCATTAAATTGTCCTCCGGTTGATTTCGGGTGGATTATGCGGGAGTTGAGGGGAGATGGCTAGAAACGGC
>JACSSI010000694.1 GCA_014879345.1 Anaerolineae bacterium
CCAATACGAATTGGCATTAAATTTGAGGAGACTTTTGTAGTCTCATACACAACTTTAAACCGCACCCCATGGGCGGAATATATTGACAAATATAGCCAATATTGCTAATATCTCCCATATATGGGTTGAGAATAAAAATCTTCCCAGGTAATTATAAGCATCAATAAATCTTCCGTCGACAGGGGCTTGACGTGAGAAGCAGTTATGGTAAAAGCCCCGGTGGTGGTGGATTATGAATAGCAACCAACGTTTTTTCTTCCCTCCCTGAGCGTAACGCTCAAGAATAAGTTCCCCCTATCACATCATTTTTTGTGGCGAGACACCGATTTTCGGTTCGTGATTTCATTTCTGATGACTGAAATCATCACGACAAACCTTTGATTTGGTTCCCGCCATAGTATTGTGGTTGTCAGCAGGATTGATACAGACCTCATACGTCTGTCATACCCGCGAAGGTGGGTATCCAGGCTTATGGATTCCTGATTTCGCAGGAACGACATGTATCGCTGCTGGCTCCGTATTTCGGCTTGTCTGGATGATGCAGCAGCAGGCCAGTTTTTATTATTGTGTGCATCAAGAGGGTTAGCAACATGGCTACGTTTTTAATAGTTCTGGGTATTGTTCTAGTGAGTCTCTTCATGCTTTTGCTCTTTAGTAAATCATTGTTGGGGCTGGTTGTCATCAACGAACGGGAAGTGGGTATTGTCATCAAAAAGATGGGGGCGCGGCTGCCTCCTGGCCGCCACATCGCTCTCAAGGGTGAAGCGGGTTATCAGGCGCAAACGTTAGCGCCTGGCTGGCACTTTGGCTACTATCCCTGGCGTTTCACTGTGAAGAAAACGGCCGTTACCGTCATTCCGCAAGGTCAAATTGGCTTAGTCGTGGCTGCTGATGGCAGTCCGACCCCTGCGCATCGCATTTTGGGCAAAGTGGTGGAAAGCCACAACTTCCAGGACGCCGCTCAATTCCTAATGAACGGCGGCGAACAAGGCCGCCAGTTGGCAATTCTGACGGCGGGAACCTACCGCATCAACACCGCCCTGTTCACCATCATCACCACCGCCAACGCCGACCGCCACAACATGCCGGCCCGCGATTTGCTCGTCTACCAGATTGAACCGGACAAAGTGGGCATCGTCACCACGTTAGACGGGCAGCCCATCGACAACGGCGAAATTGCTGGCCCCATCGTGCAGGATCACAACAGCTTCCAGGACGCACAAACCTTCCTCAACAACGGCGGGCGGCGCGGCTTGCAGGAAGAGGTGCTGCTCTCCGGTTCCTGGAACCTGAATCCCTGGTTTGTGAACGTGGAGCAGTTCCCCATGACCGAAATTCCGATTGGACACGTGGGCATCGTCATCGCCTTCGTGGGTAAGGCCCACATGGATGTCAGCGGCGATGGCTTCAAGCATGGCAATCTGGTTGATCCCGGCCACAAAGGGGTGTGGGTGACGCCTCTGTATCCGGGCAAGCATCCCATCAACACCCGTGTCATGAAAGTAGAACTGGTCCCCACCACCAACATCGTGCTGAACTGGGCTGGTCGCACCGAAACGCATAAATATGACGCACATTTGTCGCCCATCACCGTGCGCTCGAAGGATGGCTTCGCGTTCAATCTGGACGTGGCTCAAATCATCCATATCGGCGCGCCCGAAGCGCCAAAGGTGATTTCGCGGGTCGGCTCGGTGCAGAATCTGGTAGACCATGTATTGCAGCCGATTGTCGGCAACTACTTCCGCAACTCGGCGCAGGAATACACGGTGCTGGACTTTTTGAGCGCCCGCAGTGAGCGCCAGGAAGACGCCTCAGACCATATTCGCCGCGCCATCAGCGCCTACGACGTGCAGGCGCTAGACACCCTGCTCGGCGACATCACGCCGCCCGACGAGCTGATGCTGACGCAAACCAACCGCAAGATCGCGGAAGAAGAGCGCAAAACATACGAAACACAAAAGCTGGCGCAAGATGAACGGCAGCAGCTCGTACGCGCCACCTCATTGGCCGACATCCAGCACGACATGGTGCGGTCAGAAAAGGGCGTACAAATTGCGGAACTGCAAGCGCAGGCAGATATTAAGCGAGCAGGTGGTGAAGCACAGGCCATCAAATTACGGGCCGCCGGTGAGGCAGATGCCATTCGCCGCAAAGGACAGGCAAAGGCGGAAGCGTATCTGGCGGGCGTGCAAGCGCTCGGTTCACAAGGCTACACCACGTTGCAGATGATGCAGATTGTCGGCGACCAGGGTGTGCGCATTGTGCCGGATGTGTCGGTGAATGGAAACGGCACTGGCTCCGGCATGATGGAAGGCTTGATGGGCATGATGCTGCATGAGAAGGTGCAGCCAAAGCCTGTTGATAATGGAGAAGTTGAGGGATAACGGCCGTTTTGAGGGGGAGCAATTATGTTCAGGGGCGACCAATTTAGGTCGCCCCTGATACTGTTTAAGCAGCCAAAGCGTCTTGGACTGCTTGAGGGTTTTCTGCGGCAACTTTGAGTAAGGCTCTCGCCGGGCCAACTGGCTTACGCCGACCCTGTTCCCAATTTTGCAATGTGCCTACGCTAACACCAATCATCAGCGCGAATTCACTCTGAGATTTATCCAAGTTTTGCCGGATTTCCTTGATGTCCATCGGTGAAAAATCAAAGACACGGCTTGGTTCCCGAGTTCCTTGTTTGATTTCTCCGGCTTGTTTGATGCTTTCAGCGAGTTCTGCGAAATCTTGTTCGTTC
The DNA here is from genome assembly GCA_014879345.1 of Anaerolineae bacterium. Taxonomy (GTDB): domain Bacteria; phylum Chloroflexota; class Anaerolineae; order Promineifilales; family Promineifilaceae. Next base: position 2,738 of record JACSSI010000694.1, read on the forward strand.
ATTTGAGCCACTCCTCTACCAATTTGCGCAAAATTGCAAGTTGATTAGGTGTTAGGTTTTCCATCTTGTTCTTTTTGTATGCGGCAAGCATGAAAAATGTGTCATCGGGGGTATCCCAATAATAGATGATTCTCAATCCACCACGTTTACCTTGTCCAGAAACACGCCACCGTACTTTTCTCAATCCACCACCACCTGGAATTAAACTACCAGCTTCGGGACGCATGAGAAGCGCTTCTTGCAGTTTGCGGTAATCTTCATCAAGCAATAGAGACTTTACTTGCTTTGTGAAGATGGGTGTTTCGATGAATACCATATCAATACTATACGTCATTGACGCATAATTAGCAATGAGTGAGTAGAGAAAACAGGGCGTTTCCAAAGTCAGCCTGAAAACAAGGCTCCCGCCAATCTTGCTTGAAAAACCCGTCGCAC
>JACSSI010000695.1 GCA_014879345.1 Anaerolineae bacterium
AGGTGGAATAAACGGCCGTTAGCCATGCTGAGCGTGCTCCAGGCCGCAGCGGAATAAATCACGCACGTGATCATCATCCAGGCTGTAGTAAACGTGGCGGCCGTCTTTGTGCGTGCGTACCAATTTCATTTGTCTTAAGTGACGTAGATGATGTGAAACGGCCGAATGGCTGATGTCAACCAAGTCTGCCAATTCCCCCACGTTCATATCGTTTGTGGTTAGCGCCGCGATAATCTGGATACGGCTGGTATCGCCGAGTGCTCTAAACAGCTCCGCTATTTGCCCGGCTAATTCTTCATCGACAATTGCGTTTTTTGTGCTCACTATAATCACCACATATGAATACATGTTCATGTATTTGCGTAATATAGCAGGACACTTTTCGATTGTCAAGGCCCTTATCTGGCGCTGTTGGGACCAGCGCCACGACCGTTGATTTCGCCGTCGGCTTTGGTGAACTGGGAGGCTATGACCTACATTAAGATGAATCCTCAGCGGTCAATAGTCCAACCGAATCCCCTCGTTTACGACCTTGGCCCGTTCCACATACCGGTCGGGCGTCTGTATATTCGTCCAACCACCAGCATCCCGCAGCACAAAGGGATTGCTTTCCATCGCTGCCCGCGTGGCCCAGGTGTAGCGCAGGTCGTGCGGACTGAGTTCCCAGATGACCAGAATATCTCGCCCAAGATTTTCACTCGTCCCCCCAATGTCCCGCTACGCTTTTCATGAGATTGGGCAAAAGCCCGATTTCCCACATCAGACACTTGACATAACGCTGAATTTCTGCTATTTTCTAGTTATGAAAATAATTCTTTTCAAAACTAAAGGATTTTTGAACCGATGTCTCAATTAACCAATCCCACACAAACGCGTGCTTTGCAAACAAATAAAGAAACAACGCTGCAAGAAAATCCGGCGGCCGCGTATCTGGCTGGTTTAAGTCCCAGTTCCCGGCGCACCATGCAAGCCGCTTTGGATACCATTGCCCAAATCGGCCTGGCCGATGAGCTGGCTGTGTGCTGGGATGTGACCTGGTCTCAACTGCGGTTTCAGCATACGCAAGCCATCCGCAGCATATTGGCCGAAAGATATGCCCACACCACCGCCAATCGCATGTTATCGGCTATGCGTGGTGTTTTAAAGGCCGCCTGGAAGCTGGGCTTGATGTCGGCTGAGGATTACCAGAAAGCGGCCAGTGTGGAAAGCGTACGTGGTGAGACATTGCCCAGCGGTCGGGCTTTATCGGCTGGTGAATTGGTGGGACTGCTCAACGCTTGCGAGACGACGCCTTTGGACACTCGTGACGCCGCTATTCTCTCCTTGCTCTATGGGTGCGGCTTACGCCGGGCTGAGTTGGTGTCCCTAAACAGCGACGACTATATAAAGGAAGAGAACGAACTGATTGTACGCGGGAAAGGTAATAAGCAGCGGGCCGTTCCCGTAGGTAATGCGGCATTGGCTTTGGTCGATTGGCTGGGGATTCGGGGTGAAGAAAAAGGGCCGCTTTTTTGGGGTTTGGGAAATCGGAATCGAGGGCGTCGTTTAACTGATCAGGCCGTTTACAATATGCTGCGCAAACGAGCTGGCCAATCTGGGGTTAAAAATGTGTCCCCCCATGATTTTCGCCGCACGTTTGTGGGCGACTTGCTGGATGCAGGCGCAGATATTATAACAGTGCAAAAAATGGCTGGTCATGCCAGTCCCACGACGACCAGTCGGTATGATCGCCGAGGTCAGAAGGCGCGGCATAGGGCTGCTTCTTTGCTGCATGTGCCGTATAAAAAACGCGGGTAGACACTTAAACCTAAAAAACAGGCTTTGAAATAAAGAAAAATTCCCGGTAAAAAAATCCTAAAATTTCTTAGAATGGCCCTCAGACGCGCATTTTATGGAGAGCATTGATATTTGGCTTAAATTTCTGGATTTGATGCTTATTGACCGTTTCAGGTGAAACCCACATGCGCTAACGCTTTTTCATTTGGTGACAATTTAAATCTAGTGGAATGATAGACGGCCGTTCCTCACAAACGGCCGTTTACCCCAAACCAATTATCAAATAAAGAGAGCCGATCATGGAAAAATTAAAAAAACAACTTGAAGCCCTGCCTTCAAAAAAGATAGCTGGCAGGCAATACCTTTCTTACCAGGCGGTTACCGATACGGTAGCCGCTTTTTTATTTCCTCATTCACGCGCAGGCCAGATGGCAGTTACGGATTACCAACGCATCCTGGAAACGGCCGATGCCCTTTGCCGCGAATTGGGCTACCGGGAAGTGGTAAAGCTAACACCACCCGATGTCACCCTTTTCGATATGGGTTTGTACTGGTCGGGCGAGCCAGAATCTCAGCCTCAACTTGAGGCACAGGCAGACCCTATTGTCATTCATGCCGGTCCCGGCCGGGTGGAAATGCTCGAAGATGGTCAGCTTTTGGATGCACGTCTGAGCCAGTTGGGGCTCGATGAAGTCACCCGGCAGCATTTCAAAATTCCGGTGACTGCATCTGACGGTGTTCTTAACCTGATGCATCGAGCTGTGACCTCCCACTGGCCCAATGATTATCGCGGCATCTGGCACGACGTCTTGGGTATGTGTATTGCCAGCGGCAAGGACAGCGGTCCCAACGAGCGTCTTTTCACGGTCATCATTCACGGCCTGGGGAAACGGCTTTATTGGCGGTTCAAAGCGCAGTTACAGCAAGATAACAGCGGATCCCCTTTCCTTTATATATCCCTGGCTGATGAAACGGCTATGGCTGATGAGCAGATGTTTCCATTAGGCCACGTGGTCATGACGCCGGGCGCGGCGGCACTGGGCGTGGATTTTGGCCCCTTTTTAGCCAGACATGCGCACGGGGATTGGGGCGACGAAATGGATACTTTTGATAAACGGCAAAACGATCTGGCCGTGAAAGAAGGGTATCGCATCCTCTCAGCTTATAACGTGTCTATGGAGAACGGTGAAACGGAGCGTATCTGGATCATTACGGAGAGCGATCGCAGTGCGACAACAGTTTTGAGACCCAGTGAGTATTGACTTTGTAAGTCTCATCCTCTCTCATTTTTCTTTGTCCGGCCGTGACTGCCTCCTTCCAGTCACGGCCGGACACTCTTCCTTTTATATACCCTCATAAGGAGCATACCCATGCCAACAGCAGCACTCAAACTT
>JACSSI010000696.1 GCA_014879345.1 Anaerolineae bacterium
GGCAAATCGTTGGACAACCGGGCTTCGGTGGCGGCTGTGACCGTATGTTTGAAGTATCTGAACGGCCGTTTCCACAAATGGGATGTCGTTGCCGTAGCCACCGCCCAGGAGGAAACGCGCTTGCTCGGCGCCTTCACCGCCACCTTCTCCCAGCAGCCCGATGCCGCCATCGCTATCGACGTAACCTTTGGCAAAGGGCCAGGCGCCACCGACGAGCGCTCCTTTGAACTCGGCAGCGGCCCCGTCATCGAAATCGGCCCCAATGTCCACCCCGGCATGTACGAAGGCTTAAAAGACATTGCTGACAAGATGGAAATGAAAAACAACATTGGCTTTCACAGCCGGTACAGCGGCACTGATGCCTACGGCGTGCAAATTGCGCGAGATGGCATCCCCACTGGCCTCATAAGCATTCCCCTGCGCTACATGCACACCATGGTCGAATCCATCGACATGAAAGACGTTGAGCGCGCAGGCAAACTCATGGGCGAATTCATCGCCACCCTGGAAGATAACTTTGTTGAAAAACTAACCAAGCGCATGATGGAGGTGGATGATTAGTCGATTAGTCAGTTAGTCAATTAGTCAGTTAGTCAACTAGTCAGTTAGTCTATTAGTCACCACACAATGACTTTGAGACTACCAGACTACAAGACTATCAGACTACAAGACTACCAGACTACGAGACTATCAGACTAAACATATGAATGAATTACTCAAGAACCTCACAGAAGCTGTTGGCGTTTCTAGTTATGAACATGAAGTCCGATTGCTTATTTTAGACCTCATCAAAAAGCACGTAGACGAATGGCGCGTAGATGCTATGGGCAATCTCATTGCTCTGAAAAAAGGTACGGGCGCTTCTGGTTTACGTGTGTTGGTTGATGCCCATATGGATGAAGTCGGTTTGATGATTTCCGGCTATGACAGCAACGGCACTTTAAAATTTGAAACGGTTGGCGGCTTCAATGACCGCACCTTGCTTGGCAAAGTGGTGCAGGTTGGGCCCAAGAAAATTACCGGTGTTATCGGCGCACGTCCCGTCCATTTGTTAACAAGCAGCCAACGGGACAGCGTCGTCAAAGTAGACACCATGCGCATCGACATCGGCGCCAAAGATAAAGATGCCGCCAGTGAAAAAGTCAAAGTCGGTGAACTGGCCGCCTTTGTCACTAAATACGAAGAAGTCGGCAACTGTGCCATCGGCAAGGCGTTTGATGACCGGGCTGGCTGTGCCGTTCTGGTTGAATTACTACGAAGCGCACCTTATCCTTTTGACTTGATCGCTTCGTTTTCTGTGCAAGAAGAAGTGGGGCTGCGCGGGGCAACGGTAGTCGGTTTTGATGCCAATCCCGATGTGGCTCTCGTGCTGGAATGTACACCGGCTTACGATTTGCCCACCAAGGATGATACCAGCCCGAATGTGGCGCTGGGCAAAGGGCCATCCGTCTATGTCATGGACGGGGTGACGATTCAAGACCCGCGCCTCGTTTCACATATCACGAAAACGGCCGTTTCCCACAATATCCCCTTCCAAATTCGCAGACCCGGCGGCGGCGGCACCAACACCGCCACCATTCAGCGCACACAAGGGGGTATTCCCGCCGCCACCATCGCCGTGCCAGGCCGACACGCCCACACCCCCACTATGATGATCAACCTCGAAGATTACGCCAACGTCGTCAAATTGGCAGACGCAGTCTTACGCAGCTTGACACAGGAACTTGTAAAGAGAAATTAATGCCCTCACCCCAACCCTCTCCCAAAGGGAGAGGGAGCCAGGTTTCCCCTCCCTTTGGGAGGGGACTAAGGGGAGGGACAAACCCTGAACCGAGGAAACTTATGAACGACTTAATCAAGAAACTCGTAGAAGCATTTGGTCCTTCTGGCTTTGAAGACGGTATGCGCGATCTCATTCGCCCAGAAATCGAAAAACATGCCGACAGCATCAACGTCGATAATTTAGGTAATCTCATCGCCTTGAAAAAGGGCGACGGCAGCGGCCTCAAAGTGATGATCGCCGCCCACATGGACGAAATTGGCGTGATGGTCAGCCACGTCACCGCAGAAGGCTTCTGCCGCTTCACCAACATCGGCGGCGTCTTGCCTCATAATCTAAATGGCAGCCGCGTGCAGTTTGCCGATGGGACTGTGGGCATCATCAGCAGTGACCGTCTCACCGACCGCAGCAAAATTCATGGCCTGGATAAACATTTCATCGACGTGGGCGCTACCAGCAAAGAAGATTGCCCCGTCAGCGTGGGTGATCCGGCTGGCTTCAAGCGGGAATTCTTAGCCCAGGGCAAACGGCTCTCCGCCAAAAGCATGGATGACCGTATTGGCTGCGTGGTGGCTATTGAAGCCTTGAAACGACTCAAAAACAGTCCCCACGACGTTTATTTTGCCTTTACCGTGCAGGAAGAAGTGGGCGTGCGCGGCGCTTTAACAGCCGCCAATCACATCGACCCCGCTGTGGGTATTGCCCTGGATGTAACGTTGACGGGCGACATGCCAGAATCAAATCCGATGGCTGTCAGCTTAGGCGACGGGGCCGCGATTAAAGTGAAAGACAGCGGCATGATTGCGCATGTGGGTTTGGTTAACATCATGAAACAGCGGGCAGAAGAAGCCAATATTCCCTACCAATTGGAAGTTTTGGTCGCCGGCACGACCGATGCCCGTTCCATGCAGGTGGCTAACGGCGGTGCGGCGGCCGGCTGCATTTCAATTCCCTGCCGTTATGTGCATTCACAAAGTGAAACCGTTGATGCGGATGATGTAGAAGCGTGCGTACAATTGTTGGTGGAGATTTTGTCGAAGCCGATTGATCTGTAAGCTAATTCCCCACGCTATGTAGGGGATAAATTTGTAGTCAAAACCAAAACGGCCAGATTTTGAATACTGGCCGTTTTTTTTATCTCTTTATGGGACGCAGAGCGTCCTGCAAGGTCATTCCACGCGGAGCGTGGAACGAGATGGACAGGGAAAAGTGGGGCAGACACACAAGTCTGACCTTTTATTCAGCGTCCAATGCCACAGCGTCTAGCCTGGGTTTATCAAGCTGGTCGATGATGGCTTGAAGCTCGGGGGGAAGTTCGGAGGTGAAGGTCATTTCTTCTTCGTCAGACGGCCGTTTGAAGGTTATCTGTGCCGCGTGCAGAAAATGACG
>JACSSI010000697.1 GCA_014879345.1 Anaerolineae bacterium
AAGTGTTTCAAAATAATCAATGGTTTGACTGTTCATACTGTTCGCCTCTCTATTGATAAATACAGGCATCTAAAATGCCCAAAACATCAATCATCACATCTTTGGGTGCTTTTTCAACAAATTGAATGTGACGACTACGATAATCAACTGATTTCACCTGTTCTACCATGATAAAGCCAGTTAAAGTTGCTTGTTTTGGCACAGATACGTGAAAGGGATGACGGCGGTTTGTATGGGTGATGGGACATACAATTGCCAACCCTGTATGTTTATTAAATGTGTGGTTGCTCACGACGAGCGCTGGTCGCCGCCCCTGTTGCTCATGTCCCGCTTGCGGAGTGAAGGTCAGAAAAACGAGGTCACCTTTTTCTGGGATATAGTTGGACATTTACCAGATTTCCTCACCAGTTGGTTCGCCCCAATCTGCTTCTTCAACATGATAATCGGCTGGCATTTCAGCAACCAACTTCTCAATATCAAAGCGACCGCGCACTTGGTAAGCTGGCTCGACGATGATGCGTCCCTCTTCGACACTGATGCGCACTTCATCGCCCACATGAATAGCGGCTTCTTCAAGAATTGCTTTAGAAAAACGCAATCCCTGGCTGTTTCCCCACTTTTGAACTTTGGTTAGCATGATCATCACCTCACACCAAGATTGTATAGCCCAAGTTTATACAATCTTGATAAAAAGCACAAGCATTGCCGAGAGTTTCACTATTCACTGAAAACTGCTTACTGGTTTTTCGCCCACCAGTCTAAAGACCAGGCGACGCCTTTGCGGATGCCTTCACGCAGAGGTGTTTGCGGATTGTAACCCAGCAGGGCGCGGGCTTTGCCGATGTTGGCGACGTACTGCGTCACTTCACCGACTTGGGAGGGTTCGATGGTCATATCGGGTGTTTTGCCCAGTTCTTCGCCGATGAACTGAGCCATCTGGATGAGGCTGTTGCCTTGGCCGTAGGCCAGATTGATTGTGTGGTTTTGAATCTCGCCGCTGACCAGTTTTTCCAGGCCGGTATACACGCCGCTCACACAGTCATCGACGTAGGTGAAGTCGAGGCGTTTGTCTTCACCGAAGATGGTGATGGGGCGTTCGGCGTTGATTTCGCGGATGAAGAAGGGGATGACTCTCAACATGCGCTCGATGTCGTTATCATAACGGCCGTAGACGTTGCTGAAGCGGAAGACGAGGTAGCGCAGCCCATAACATTGCGCGTAGGAGTAGATGAGCGCCTCGCCAGAGATTTTGCTGGCGGAATAGGGGCTTTCGGTGAAGGCGAAGTCAGCGTAGGATTCTTCGGTGATGTAGCGGTGAATGTCGCCGTACACTTCGCGGGAACTGCTGAAGATGAGCGGGATGTTATGATGGCGACAGTATTCCAGCACGTTCCAGGTCATGGTGATGTTTTCCAGGGCGCGGTCGGGCTGCTGCACCAGTTCATGTACTTTGGCATGGGCGGCAAAATGCACCACAGCGTCGATGTTTGGCGGGTAATCGACGTGACCGATGCCGCTGGAGAAGTCACGATAGGGGGTGCTGAGGTCTTGGAGCAGGGTTTCGATGTCGTTTGTCCACGCATTGGGGCGTTTGTCTACGCCGAAAACGTAATGGCCTTGTTCTTGCAGGGTGAGACCCAGGTTTGTGCCGATTTGACCGCTGGAGCCGGTGATGAGGATGCGCATAATGAAAACCTCTTTTTGAATGATGAATGATTAAGGAGGAAGGATGAATCTTCGCTCCATCGTGCTAACTGGAATTTTAGTATGTTATTGGGCAGGCGTAAACTTTTCAGGGAAATAGATGGTTTTGGTGGAGTTGTTATGTTCCCCAGGCGGAGGGGGTGTCGTCGGTGTCGGTGCTGCTTTCGATCATGAGGATGTTGTCGCAAATGGGACAAGGGACACGGTAGATTTTGGTGAGTTGTCCGTCGCGGTTGATGACTTTGAAGGTGTTGATTTGGCCGAGGTCTTGAATCCAGTCGTGGCTGCATGTGCCGCAAATTAAGCTGATGGATGGGTTTATCATGGTGTTCCTTTTTTGTTGTATCCGCAGATTGCGCAGATTACGCAGATTTTAGGGTGCATTTTCTACTGTATTGAGGACGTGAACGGCCGTTTCCGACCAGGTAAAGCGCTTCACATTCTCAAATCCTTTTTGCACTAATTGTTGACATAACGGCGAGTCGCTTGCCAGATTTTGAATGGCGTTGCTGATGGCGGCGGTGTTCAGCGGGTCAACCTGGATGGCAGAATCGCCCACGACTTCGGGCATAGAGCTGGTATTTGAGGTGAGAACAGGCGTAGCGCAAGCCTGTGCTTCAAGGGCGGGAAAGCCGAACCCTTCGTATAGGGATGGAAAAAGGAGGGCGGTGGCGGCGGTCAGCAGGGCGGGTTTGTCCGCTTCTTCGATGTATCCGGGTAATACAAATTGTGAATTGTGAATTGTGAATTGTGAATTGTGAATTTCGCGCTCTACTCTAGCTATTTCGTCGAGGATGGGCTGGCTGAGCCAGCCGGTTTTGCCGGCGAGGACGAGTTGGTGGGGGACGTGGCTGTTGGCGAAGGCTTGGATCAGTCGTACCAGATTTTTGCGGGGCTGGAGCGTGCCGATGTAGAGGAAGTAGGGTGGGGTGATGCCGTATTTTTGCAGAACGGCCGTTATTCCCTCTTTATCCGACACAGGTGCAAGTTCTGGGTCAATGCCCGGGTAAACCACATCGATTTTTTCAGCGGCAATGTGATCGATCTGGATGAGGTCGGTTTTGGTGGCTTGGGAATCGGCGATGATGCGGGTGGCGGAACGGCCGTTATGCCGTGTACTCCAGCGCAAATAAGCCAATTGCTTTCGTGGATGCGCTTCAGGAAAGTGGTGGTAGCCTAAGTCGTGGATGGTGGCGACGCTGGGGCCGCGATAGGTGAGAGGGATGACGTGGGCGGGGGTGAAGAACACGTCGGGTGGGTTTTGGCGGAGTTCCCGCGCCAGTCGGATGTGAGTCCAGAGGCGGCGTTGGGGGAGAACGGCCGTTTCGACATGCGGCGCTTCTGGGAATAAGCCAACAGGTGGGGCCTGGTTGAAATAGAGGCGGAGAGTGTGATTTCGCGCGGCGGCAAGGGGAATGAGGGCGGTAATGAGGAAATAAGCGTATGCCTCTGTGCCGGT
>JACSSI010000698.1 GCA_014879345.1 Anaerolineae bacterium
TCACTGTTGATGGCCGCCATCACGGCTTCGACATCGGCGACGGGCAGCATGGGCAGTCGGGTGGAGATGTCGCGGTAGCCGGGGGCGTGGATGAGTACGTTGCCGCCATACAGGCGCACGGTGTTGCCGTAGATGGATTGATCCATACCGTCCATGAAGGCTTGGAAAAAGATGAGCAAAATCATACTCAGGACAATGGCGACGGAGGCGATGAGGGAACGCCGCCAGTTGCGCCACATGTTACGCCAGGCCATTTTTATGTATTTGAACATCGGATACACCATTCCTTTTTCGTATTTTGTGGATTACGGTGTTGTTAACTTGTAACCGACTAGCAGTCGGTAGAGGGGATTATAGGTGAAGACATGCTTGTTTGCAATCGGATTGGCTGGCCGCCATGGTGGTTTGGGCGAGGGTCTTATGAAGGGAAACGGCCGTTTCCCGCAGTTGTCCAGATCGATCAAAAAAGACCTCTGTGGCTTCAAGCGCCGCAGAGGTCTTTGCTGTAAATATGGGACTGCCCCCGTCTACTGAATTACAAACGTAATCGTAAAATTCAAAGAGGGGCTTTCAGGTGGTGAAAGCGGGCTGACCGTGACTATAAAATCACCGGTATAAGGCAGCAGCAGCGATACAGTATTTTGCGCCTGATTGTTCACCCCATTCAATGGCAAAACTGTGCCATCGCTGCTCTGAACCATAATGTTCAGATATTCAGCAGAGGAAACGGTGCTGATCTGCATCGTTTGTCCAGCGAGGGCATAAATTACATATCCTTTGGGCTGATTGTAATCAATCGAGCCATTGAGCGTGGTTGAAATGGCACCAGGGGCAAAGGTGACGCGCTCATAGGTAGGTGCAGGCGGCGCAGACGTCGGCGCGATGGGCGGCACAGGAACGCCACCGGTGGGAATAATTAAGAGTTGTCCGGTGTAAATACCGTTCGCGGAGGCCGGATTGGCGGCGATGAGTTGGTCTGTCGTCAGGCCAAAGCGCAGGCCGATGGAATAGAGGGTATCACCAGCGGCAACTGTGTAATAAGGCGCGGCATAGGTTCCCATGGCATGTTCACGCGGCCCACTGTCTACACTGCTGCCAGAAGGAGGAACGGCCGTTGGCTGTACTTCTACTGGTGGTAAAGGCGTGGGGGTCGATGTCGATGGTGGCATCACCGCTTCCGGGATGAGCGTCAAACTACCGCCGTCTGCCATCAAGTCAATACGCAATTGCAAATCGGCAATAGTGTATTTGGCGGCGCTGCTCAAAAGCATGAGGAATTGCTCACTGCGCGAACCGTCTGGGCAGGCAGCCAGGGTGACAGCCCCAAACGAAATGGTCAAACTATCGCCACTGGTAGTGTAAGTGCCAGCGGCATTGTTGCAATCTGCCTTGACTTGCACCGAGCCGTCTGGCTGGAAGATGACAACGTAATTTTGTGGATCAGAGATGCTGGTTTGACCGGTGGCTTGATCCAGATAGGAAACCCATTTCCAGGGTGTTGCTTGCAGCGCTGCCGCGTTTTCTGCCCCGACTTCCGGGATGGGGGTGGCGGTGGAGACTGGGGCGAGGGTCGGGATTTCAACAGTGGGAACGGCCGTTGGTGTTTCCTCTTCTCTCCCACCGCAGGCCGCCAGCAGCAGGATAGTTAATAATAGAAGTACGCTCGTTAACTTTTTCATTTTGTCTTCCTCAATTTAATATAGGGTGGATATGTAAACGCCATGATCTCAAAAGAGTCTATATATCGTAAAGCTATTATACGGGTTTGTGATGGATAACAAAACCGAAGAACTCGTGAAGATTTGTAACAATTTGGGTGAATGAGTATGCTCTGCTGATGGCACCAATCCCCGACCACCAATCCCCCCTGCTTCTGTTGAAACGACGCTGGCTGTGGCTGGCTGCGTTCTATGTGCTGGCGATTCTTGCCGTCTATGGCGTGTTAAGACGCGCAGATTTTGGCTCTGCACCACAATGGCTGGGGCAAACGGCCGTTCTCGCCGCCTATTGTCTCTGGTTAGTATGGGGTCATTTGCCAGAAAATCATCGCTCATTACCGGTCACTGAGCCTGCCGAAGCGCCGGTCACTTCGACAGGCTCAGTGACCGTTTTGCCCACATTCGGCCTGGGCAACGGACTGACCTTGCTGCGGGGGCTGTTCGTGAGCATGGTAGCCGGTTTCTTGTTCATACCCTGGCCGGGCGGCTGGCTGGCGTGGCTGCCTGCCCTGCTCTACACCATCGCCGCCATCGCCGACTTCTTTGACGGCTACGTGGCACGTATTACCAACCACGCCACCCAACTTGGGGCGCGGCTGGATATGGAATTTGATGGGCTGGGCATGTTGGTGGTGAGTTTGTTGGCCGTGTGGTTTGGGCAACTTCCCTGGTGGTATTTGCTCATCGGGCTGGCGCGATATGTTTTTGTGGCGGGCATGTGGCTGCGCCAAAAACGAGGCTTGCCCAACCACACCATGCCGCCTAGTTGGCATCGGCGCATCTTTGCGGGGTTCCAAATGGGCTTTATGAGCGTGGTGCTGTGGCCGATTTTGCCAGCGGTGATGGCAACCATCGCTGGCACGATTTTTGCGCTGGCAACCTCTGCCAGCTTTCTGCGTGACTGGTTGGTGGTTGTCGGCTGGCTCGATCCCCAGTCGAGCCAATACCAACGACGGCAACAACAGCTTTACCACCTATTTTCGCTTCAGTTGCCGCCTGTTTTTCGCCTGATTTTTGCGGCATGTGGGCTGGCACTCATCAGTCAACTCAACACGCCTTGGCAACCGAGCAACTGGATGGCGCTGTTTACCAGTTGGCATTTGCCCGGCGTCGCTTTTATCGCCTCGTTTTTTGCGCTGACGGGGTTGTTGGCCGCAGTCATGATCACGCTGGGGATGATGGGGCGCACGATGGCGCTGGTGGTGATGTTTCCCATTGGCTTTGAAATGGCGACGACGGATGCCAGTTGGCTGAACGGGATGGCGATGGTTTGTGCGACACTCATTTTTCTGCTGGGGACGGGGGCGTTTTCTGTGTGGCAGCCGGAAGAGCGTTTTTTGGTGCGGCGGGCGGGCGAATGAGTCGTAAACGTCTGGTTTCGCTGGCGTTTTGGCTGGTGGCGTTGGCGTTGTTGGCCTGGGTGCTGCGGACTGTGCATTTA